>DASPXY010001261.1:0-4141 GCA_035637055.1 Gemmataceae bacterium
ATCGCTCGTGCTCAGGCGCTTGGCCTGAAGGCACGCACCGTTGTCGAGGGTCTGCGCGTCGGCGAGCACAAAAGCCCGTTTCGCGGTTTCTCGGTCGAGTTCGTGCAGCATCGCGAGTACGTTCCAGGCGACGATATCCGCCACATTGACTGGAAGAGCTACGGCCGTTCCGAACGCTACACCATCAAGCAGTACGAGCAGGAGACGAACTTCGTCGGCCATATCCTGCTCGACGCCAGCCGCTCGATGCTCTACGGCGAGGGCGAGACGAACAAGCTCGAATACGCCAAGCTCCTCGCCGCGTCGCTAGCGTACCTGATCATCCATCAGCGCGACAGCGCCGGCCTGTCGATCTTCGACAAGGAATGGCGCAAACTCCTGCCGCCGAGCGGCCAGCCCGGCCACATTACGACGATCATGCAGTCGCTGGTGAGCACACGCCCTGACGAGAAGACGTCCATCGGTCCGCTGCTGCATGACCTCGCCCAGCACATTCGGCGGCGCGGCCTGGTGTTCCTGATCTCCGACTGCTTTACCGAGGTGGACGAACTGCTCGGCGGACTGCAGCACCTGCGCTTCGACGGCCATGAGGTGACGGTCTTCCACGTCCTGCACCCCGACGAGATGCAGTTTCCGTTCGACGGCAATATCAAGTTTGACTATCTGGAAGGTCCGATACAGGTGTTGACGCGACCGCACCTGATCCGCCCCGCGTACCTGCGTGCCATCCAGGCGTACTTGAGGGAGATGCAAGCGGGCTGCGAGCGGAACCGTTGCGATTACCTGCTGCTGGATACGTCAAGGCCGCTGGCGGACGTGCTGACGGCGTACCTGGCTCGCCGCCAACGGGTGCGCCTGGTGTAGTCCCGCTTGGGGTTAGCGCTTCCCAGACCGCTGTTGTGGCACGGTCTCCTGACCGTGCCACTTGGACTGACCGCAGGTCTCCCGCTACTCCTGGAGACCTGCGGTCCGGAGAGTGGCACGGTCAGGAGACCGTGCCACAACAACGAGATTCGCGATGAACTTCGTAGCGCCATACATGCTCTGGGGTGCGGCCGCCGCGAGCGTCCCGATCGCGCTGCACTTCTTCTTCCGCAGCCGCTACCGCACCGTGCCCTGGGCGGCCATGAAGTACCTGCTGCTCAGCATCGAGCAGACGAGCCGCCGTCTCAAGTTCCAGGAACTGCTGCTCCTCATCGTGCGCTGCGCCGTCCTTGTGCTATTGGCGGTGGCGCTGGCCCGCCCGCTGTTCTCCTCCGTGAGCACGGGCGGCCGTGAGGCCGTCGATGCCGTCTTCGTCTTCGACACCTCGTACAGCATGGGCGCCCGTGAGGGCAAGCAACTCCGGCTCGATTTCGCGAAGAGCGCCGCGCTCGCCGTCATGGATCACCTGCCGGCGCACTCCACCGTCCAGATTGTTACCTGCTCCGATAAAGCGATCCTCCTCGGCCCGCGCGAACCCGACAAGCTCGACCTGGCGCGCGACCTCATCAAGCAGCTCGAACTGACCCACCTGGCGACCGACATGGCGCCCGGCGTGGTCGAGGCGGTCGAGGCCCTGAAGCGCGGCAATTCGCCGAACAAGGAACTGTACCTCTTCAGCGACATGCAGAAGCTCGGTTTCGAGCAGAACGCCGGCACGCTGACGACGTCGCTCAAGGCTTTGAGCGCCAAGGCGACGGTATACATGGTCCGCTGTGGTTCGCAGAACCCGCGCAACGTCGCCGTCGTCGGCATCGCGCCGCAGTCGGGCATTCCGCGACCCGGCGAGCGCGTCGGCTTCGCGGTGCTGGTGCGCAACACCGGCACGGTGAAGGTGCAGAATCTGCGCGTCGCCCTGAGCGTCGATGGCAAGGAGAAACAGCCGGAAGAGCAGCCGATCGACAAGTTGGAGCCGGGCGAAACGCGCGCCCTGACCCTGACCACCAAACTCGACAAGGCGGGCCTGCGCGTCCTGACCGCGACCGTCAAATACGACGATTTAGATGCGGATAATCGCTATGATCAGGTGATCCTGGTGCGGGATCAGGTGCGCGTGCTGGTGATCGACGGCGCCCTCGACGCGAAGGAGCCGCGCAACTCGTCGTCGTATTATCTCATGCACGCGCTCTTGCCAGTGAAGGAAGAACTGCGCGCCAAGTATCACGTCCGTACGACGCTGCTGACGCCGCGGCAGGCATCGGCGGCCGAGCTGAATCGGCACGACATCTGCATCCTGGTCAACACGGCCCTGGAGCGCACCGACAAGCGGACGGTGGAGGTTCCACCGGCGGACTTCCTGCAGCAGCTGCCCGGCTGGGTGAGCAAGGGCAACGGGCTGATCGTCCTGGGCGGCGAGAATGTCGCGCCACGGTTCAACATCACCGAGAAGTTGTTGCTTGATGCAGGAGTCCCGCCCGCAGTCGTCGCCAAACGCAGCCCCTTGAGGAACAGGGAATTTGAGACCCTGCAAGCCCTGACACAGGCCATCAGCGACTTGCCGCCGGATGATGAACTCCGGCGGTTCCAGGGGCAGATTGTGAACCACGCCGCCGCGGCAGACCCGTACAACCGCATCCTCGGCAAGCAACTCGGCCTGTTGCCGCTGAAGCTGACCGGCACCACGAAGTATCCGCCCAAGACCCCGATGACCTTCAACCGCGACAGCATCGAAGGAGCGAACTTCCTGCGCTTCAAGGAGGACGAGTATTACAAGGGCCTGAGCCAGGTGGGTGCCTTGCGAACGCTCGACCTGGAGGAGACACCGCAGCAACTGGCGAAGGAATCCGGCCCGAAACCTAACGAGATGAAGGCGGATCCGACGCGCGTGCTGATGCGTTACAGCAACGGCAAGCCGGCTCTGGTGTCGCGCACGGTCGATGGCGGCGAGGTGCTGCTGCTCGCGACCGCGGTGGAACCGGCCTGGAGCGAGCTGCCGTTCTGGCTCGGTTATCATCCCTTCGTTGAGGCGTCGTTGAATCACCTGAGCTATCGCCAGACGCAGAGCCACAACTTCACCGCGGGCGAGACGCTGCGCTGGAGCCCCGATCCGCGCGACGCGGGCCGGTCCTTCGTGCTGGAGCACCCGCCGGAGAAACCGGGCGAGTTGGGCAAGCGCGAGCCGCTGGGCCGCCCGGTGGTGACCGCGACGGGGCTGCAGCGAGCCGGCATCTATCACCTGACCGCGGCGGATAGGGGCGAGGGCGGCGCGGCCGAGGCTGCCAAGCAGAAGAGGTTTCAGCCGGTGCCCTTCGCCGTCGTGCCGGACCTGCGCGAGAGCGCCAGCCTGGAAACGCTGAGCGACGAACAGATCAACGAGCGGTTGGGCTTCCGCCCGGTCCATCTCAAGAGCGACGGCAATGTGAACGTGACGGCGGAGACGGAGCGGACGAATCGCGAATGGACGTTGTGGCTGCTGGTGGCGGTGCTGGTGCTGGCGGTGGGCGAGACGGTGTTGGCGTGGTTCTGCGGGCGTGCGTGGTAAGATGAGGGCAAGTTTGGCGGCGGAGGTGGGTGGTGGGCTCCTCATTCACCGAGTATCGTGGATTCGGCTTCTGGTCACGAAACTCCAGCATGGAGCTGTGGCTTTACCTGCTCGCTCAAGAGGTCAGGCGGCTCGACACCCCACCCGAGTGGCTCCGCGCGGCGGCCGATGACTGGCACCGCCACGCGACCGGTGGCGTGGTCGGTTGCGTGTCAGCCCTATTGGACGAAGATGCCCCGACTCCCGAGCAAGCCGCCGTCATCCTGGAGTTGGCCGAACGGGCGCTGGCCAGCCTCCGTGAGAAGGGGGAAGTGGTGACGGCGGCGTGGCTCAACTCGCTCGGGCTGGGCGGGCCGGGGGCATCCTTCACCCGAGATCTGCCCACTGAGATGTTCACGCGGGTCGGAGAGGCGTTCATCCGATTGCTCCGCGGTGAGGTCACTTGGGATGCGGCCACATCGCCGGTCCTGTGAGGAGGCCAGGGCCGAACCTTCATCAGCCTCTCAGGGAGAAAGGGGCATGCAAGAGTCTTCGTTTACCTCACCGCGTCGGCTTGCTTGTCGCCTGTGCCGCAAGGAAGTGATCGGGCGGCGCGGCCCCGTGGCGAACATGGCAGAGGTCGAACTGGAAAACGTGTCGGGAGCGCGCCTGGAGATCGCCTATCGGATGACCGAACTC
>DASPXY010001262.1:0-4062 GCA_035637055.1 Gemmataceae bacterium
AGGGCGCCCACATTCGGCTCGAACCCGCCAACGGCACCATGCAGCCGATCATTGTCCCTCGGGAGGAAGCGCAAATCGTTGGCGTGCTGGTCGGCGTCGTGCGCAAGTGCTAAGCGCCGCTCTCAAACCCTGGCGAGCGGGGGGCGTAAGCCCCCTGATGCTGCAAGGTGGAAGCATCAGGGGGCTTACGCCCCCCGCTCGCCAGTTCGGAAATGCCTCAAGCCGCGGACCGCCAGACCCGGAGCGGCGACTCGGGGACGGCCTCGCGCACGTGGGCCCGCAGGAGCTGCAACAGCGCCAGGTTGGTCCACTCGTTGCACCGCGCTGCCGCCGCGGGACTGACGTCCAGCGCCGGGTGTTCGCTCAGGTGCAGAAAGCGTCGCAGCAGGCCCTTCACACCCACCGGCGACCAATCTCCGACAATATCCATCCCAATCAGGTCACCGGCTGCAGCCGCCAGGAATACCTCCAGCACCTTGCCCACTTCCTCCAGCGTCAATCTCCCCGAATCCCAGTTGACGACCGCCTGATCCGCCTGGAGCACGTCCTTGTCCAGCGAGACGTACAGCGGATAACGCCGCAGATCGAGCCGGCACGGCGCGAGCAGATCCTCCAGGCGCTCCTCGGTCATCGGAGTATCGCGCTCCCGGCGCAGGGGACAGTTCGCGATGTCGCCCCAGCGACCGGTCTCGAACGAACGCACACTGGGAAACACAGTGATCTTTCCGGATCGCAAAAGGTTCCAGGGAGCGAGCAGGCGCCAGGCGTTGTCAAAATCGACGTCGCCGCCGACGTGGAAGATGCGCTGGACCTGCGGCAGACGGGCGGCGTGGTAAACCCAGGTGCCGCAGTGCATGATCGGCACGGCACGCATCCAGTCGGGGTGGTTGTCGATCACGAGCAGGTTGAACGGCTCCTTGAGACGGCGCAGCAGGGCGAGGCTGACGTGATGAAAATCGCCCGAGCCACAGAACGTCAGCATTCGATCTGCTGGCCGCGCTTCGCCGAGGGCGTCGGCGAGGGCCGTCTCAAACCGGCGGAAGCGGCCGAAACCGCACCCCAGACGGACATGCGGTCCCCAGGAGCGCAGATCGTGCAGCGCAGGGTCGTAGCGCCGCTGCAATCGCTGCTGCGCAAGTAAGCCGCCATCGAGGTCGAGAATGCGTGTGCGCAAGACGTGTCCTCCCTGTCCGCTGCGATGGCCGAAGTGATGTGGGGCCAGAGCGGGCGGGGATCATACCGAGGGGCCGCCGGAAAACAAGGGGACTTCATCCCTTCGACGGATTGCGGCTATCCTAGCTTGCCTCCGTCTTTTCCGGGGTCCGCCGTGTGTCCCTCAGTTTTTGGATGCGCAGGTGCAACTCGCTCAACTCGGACGCGATCAGGGCGAGGCGGTTCGCTTCCGGCAGGCGCGTGGTCACCTGCTCGACGTGGGCTACGAGTTTCTCCAGTTCCTTGGCTTGCCTGTGCAAGACCTCGATCAAATCTCCCAGGATGGTTCCGAGTTGGTCGGTGTCGGTCATGGCACAATCTCTCCGTAAAGAAGTATATTGACGATGGCTTATAGCCACAATGATTGGGTTCGGCCTCGCCGGGGGGCCCGGGTCGCAAACCGAACGCCGAAAGGGGATCGCCCGACGCTGCTGCGCGCGGCGATTCCCCCTCTTGTGCACGAAACTTCCACAGCGTCAGCGCGGGACGTAGACCCGGTGCCGCGGCAGGATCACCTTGACATTCTCGCCCGGAATGACGTACGTCTCCCGCGTGAACCCTTCGCGGCCGAACTGCCGATCGAAGGGATACACCCTCCAGTTGCCGCTGTCTTCGTAGAACCAATGCGTGCCGTCGGTGTAGCACCAACGCCTGTCGGCGTCGTCCCAGTAACTCCAGTGGCCGTCATGATAGCGCCAATGGGCCTTCAAGGCTTTCTCCTGGGCTGCGTCCACCGACGGATTGGTGCCGATGAGAATGGCTGTGCCCGCCAGCACTCCCACGATCAGCGTGGCACACACCCACACTTTCGCCTGCCGCGTGCTTCTCCTCCTTCTGGTTCTCCGAGCTATTTGGGAGTCAGCAACATCAGGGAATTGAAAAGCAAATGGTGTTCCACACGAGAGCGGTTCGCAGTCGCCTGGGATACCAACCCGAAGCGTGAGCGAGGCTTCAGCGCGCACCTCGCTCACGCTTCGGGTTGGTAGCGTGCGCTATCCGACATTGAGTATCTGCTTTACAAGCCGTTCAGCGACGCCGGCGCCACGGCGATTGCAGCAACCTTTGCGCGGGAAGGAACGCCTCCGGGCGTTTGCGAGGAGGTCATTCGCACAGACAAGGAGGAGATCCGCCTGAACTGGAGCGACTTTCTCAAGCCATTCAACTTCGCCGCTCCTCCAGGGTTCGACGGCCGCCCGATCGGCGTCCAGACGACCTTTTTCCCCGCCAAGGCTGCCTCGCTTTCCCTGAACGGTCGCAAAGCCGAGGGGGAACCCTGGCGGCTGGATCGCGGCGGGAAGCAGTCCACGACCGCTTGCCTGGCGTGGTGCGAAACCTGGTTTCGGCCGTAACTTGCTCGCGCTGAGATGATCCGCGTCCCCGGGCCGCCTTCACCTGGCCGGCTCGTAGCGGAAGGCGTAAATCCGGTCGCGGATCACCCCGAGGAAGCAGTCGTGGTCGGCGGCGTGGCACAACTTCATCCAGCCGTGCCAGCCGGTGTGGGGCGGGATCGCGTTGGCCGGCTTGATCTCATGCCAGGCGTTCTTCTTCGGGTCGTAGCCGAACATGCCGGAGGGCTGCTCCTGCTTGTTGAAGACCGCCACCGTGACGAACACCTCTCGCCTGGAGTCGTAGGCCAGCTGCGCCTCGGAGAAGGCGGTCGGGCCGTCGGCGAGCCGCTCGACCGTCTCGGCCCTGGGGTCGAAGGCGTACAGCTCGCGGAACTCCAGGGCCTTCCCCTTCTGCCAGCCGTCCAGCCGGCCGCCGCCGAGCAGCAGCATGCGCTTCCGCGTCGGGTCGTAGCAGACCGTCCGGCCGAAGGCAGTACGCGGCGGCGGACTCTGTCTGGCCTTGCGCCACCCGGCCCCGGCAAGGTCGAGGAGCCACAATTGCCCGTCGTAGCCGGAATAAACAAGCGCCTTGATATCGGGGCAGTACGCCATCGCGTCATCGAGGCGGTTAGGCGGGTAGGGTTTTGCCTTGATCTGCGTCCACTGGTTCGTTTTCAGGTCCAGCCGCCAGGCCCCGTCGCACTCATCGTGGCCGACGAGTTTCTCGTTTTTCATGACGGTTTGGTTCGCGCCGTTACAGAGGAACACGCTTTTCAATTCCGGCACGTAATCGAAGGCGTGGTAGACGTGCCGGGAAGCGGGCGCCGGTTCCGCGACGTTCTCAGGGAGAGGGACCGTACGGTAGCCGCCGGTCTTTGTGTCGATCCTTTTCCAGTGGTCGATCTTGAGCGGCGTGAGCCTGGAGCCCGCCGGGTCGAAGGCGAACAGGCAGTTGCCGTAGATGGTAGTCCCGCCGTGTTTCTTGTCGTGCCAGCGGTCGTAGAACAGGACGCGCTTGCCGTCGGGGTCGTAGACCAGTTTGTTCCAGCCGGCGCTGACCCAGCGGCCTTTCTCGCCCGGGTCGGCGGGCTGCACGGTGGTGTACTTCACCTCCACCCACGTGTTGGCGGGCAACTTGGCCAATTCCTGGGCGCCGCCAACCGAGGCGGTGCCCAGGAACATGATCAGACCGAGACAACGCATCGCACGGTCCCTCCCCAGAAGGTTCGGGTCAGCCGTGGCGAATTAGTTTTGGCCGAAGGCCCCAGTCCGCCACGGCGGCGCCGGTCGCAGTGCCGACGATGCCCTTGAGCATCGCGCGGCGGCTGAGGTGGTCCTGGATCGGCTGAAACGGGGTCATGATATTGGCTCCGAAGGTTCAAGTGGGAAGCAGCACCGCGTCAGGCTCGATCTCGACACGCGCCACCGTAAGACCCGCGGCACGCGCGTCAGTCAGCGCCGAACGCAGCGCCTCTTCCAGGGATTCCGCGTCGCGGTGGAAGCGGATATGTCCGACCCCAGC
>DASPXY010001263.1:0-3839 GCA_035637055.1 Gemmataceae bacterium
TGGCGTCCAGCAGAGGCAATGCCACCGCCGTCCCCACCCCACGCAAAAACGTCCGCCGCGACAACGCTTTTTTGGTAATAATCATTCGGACTTCCTCCACTGAAAGGGTGCGCTGGTCGTGAGAGCCACGATCAGCGACGAGAAGCGGTAGTTGTTCGCCCTGGCCGCGCGGACGATTTGGCGGATCGCCGGAGCGTCGAATTCCTCCGGCGCCCGACCCAGCGCGAAGGTAAAGAGTTTTTCGGTCAGCGTGCGGACGAACCACTCCGGCCGCTGCAGCAGTGCCTTTTCGAGTCCGGCGACGCCCGCGAATTCACTGCCATCGGGCAGTCCCCCGGCTGCATCGACCTGCTTCCCCTCCTCCATCGTTCGCCAGCGACCCACCGCATCGAATTGTTCCAGCGAGAAGCCCACCGGATCGATCAGGCGATGGCAACTCGCGCAGGCGGCGTTGGAGCGATGTTCGGCCAGGCGCTCGCGGATGGGGAGGTTCGCCGCCACGGTGTTCTCGTTGAGCGACGGCACATCGGCGGGCGGTGGCGGCGGAGGCGTCCCCAACACGTTTTCGAGGATCCACTTGCCGCGAATGACCGGCGAGGTGCGCGTGGCGTAGGAAGTAACGGTCAGAATGCTGCCGTGGCGCAGCAGGCCGCCGCGTTGCCTGTCGGCGCCGAGCGCAACCCTACGAAATCGATTGCCATAGATATGAGGGATGCCGTAGTGCTTGGCGAGGCGTTCGTTGAGGAACGTGTAGTCCGCCTTCAGCAGATCAAGCACGCTGCGGTCCTCGCGCAGCACGCTGTCGAAGAAAAGCTCCGTTTCCTGCCGGAAGGCCTTCCGCAGGTTGTCGTCGAAGTCCGGGAACAGGCGCAGGTCCGGCGTGATCGATTCGAGATTGCGCAGATGCAACCACTGGGCGGCGAAATTGGTTGCGAGGGTGCGCGCGCGATCGTCCGCCAGCAGTCGCCGCACCTGCTTTTCAAACACCGCCGGCTTGCGGAGTTCGTTGCGCGCGGCCAGGTCCAGCAGTTCGTCGTCCGGGATGCTGCTCCACAGGAAGAACGACAGCCGTGACGCGAGATCGAGGTCGCTGATGCGATAGGCAATCTTCGGAGCGAGGCCCGGCGGATCGCGCTCGACGCGGAATAAAAACTGGGGATTCACCAGCACGGCGCTCAGGGCCATTTCGATGCCAGCCTCGAAATCCCCCTGCTTACGCCCTTGCCGATAGAACTTCATTGCCTTTTCGAGATAGGCATTATCCACTGATCGCCGATAGGCCCGGCGCAGCAGCGTGGACAGGATCTTCGTGGCACAGGCTTCTTCGTCCGCCTGCCCCCTCACCCTACCCTCTCCCCCTCCAGGGGGAGAGGGTAGGGTGAGGGGGGTCGGCGTGCAGATAAAAATGCGACGGCGGCTGGGCGTGTCACCATGTCCTTTCGCCTTGTAGGGGCCGGTAATCGACACCTGATAGATCGCCGGCGAAATGCGCGGATGCCTGTGGAGGTTGTAGTGCGCCTGGTACGGCTGGCGCTTGGTTTCGAGCAACGAGAACGGATTCTGAAGAAACGTCACGCCGAGGTCGTGCGGTCCGGCGGTCACCGCGACGCGGGCCTTCAGATGCGCGTCCACCTTGGCATGGCCCTCACCCTTGGCGGGCGGTTTGACGGTGAACGAAGCCATGCGCTTTCGGTCGAGCAGCACTTCCACTTCGTGCGGCTCGCGGAGGCCTTCCACATGCTCGTTGCGGTCCCGAGTCAGCCAGACCTGGACGTCGTACTCGCCCTCCTGAGGGAAGACGTACGGGATCACAAGGCCGCCACGCGTTCCCAGAGGAAGCCCTTCGACGTGTCCTTCCTGCGTCAACTCCGGGTGGGGCCGGAAGGGCTCGCTGTCGGGCGTTTTCGGCGCCCGCCCGACGGCCAACCGACTGATCTTCTGCGCTGCGGTGATGTAGCGGTCCAGTAGTGTCGGTGAGAGATCGCCGAGGGGGGCACTGTCGAAGCCATGATTGGCTTCGTCGGCGGGGAGTAGGGCCGTGGCGTCAACGTCCAGCGCCAGCAGATCGCGGATGGCGTTCTGGTATTCGGTGCGGTTCAGTCGCCGCAAGGTAGGGGTTCGGCCGGGATCGGGGCGCGCGGCGGCCGCGCGGTCCAGCGCGGCTTCGAGCGCGGCGACGACAGACTCGTACGCCCGCTCGTCCGGACGCGGCCTGCCAACAGGGGGCATCTGACGCGCGACCAGCTTTCGCACTACCTTTTCCCAGAGCTGCGGGTGGGCGTCCACGTCTTCGGAACTGATGGCGTCGAGAGCCAGTCCACCCCTCTTGTCATCGCTGTTGTGGCATTTGATGCAATGCTGTGTGACAAACTGTTTGACGGTGGCGCGCTCCAGTTGTGCCTTTGCGGGAGGGGGAGGCTTCGTCGGCTGTTGGGCCCAGTCCACACCGACCAAGCCGCCGACCAAAAAGGGAACTGGTAGCCAACAACGGGCAAAAATCCCCGAACCACCCATGCGAGAAGACTCCTGCACCGTGGTGCGCAAGCGTCACTATTGTGAACTTAGCAAGCGAACGCAAACTCAAGGGGGCCATGCACTATAGTCGCTTGTACGCTCTCCACCCTACGCCCTGCCAAATTCGTCGTCAAGGAGATTTTGTGCGGCCGCGAAAACCGGGCAGGAAACCGACCTGACCCGCCTGGTTGTGAACAAGCAGGGCAGGCTTTCGGATTCGCCGGCGGCCGTCCGGCGTTCGCCGTTGCTGGGCGCGGATCCATACGGATGACAACCAGGGCGCAGCAGAATAGAATCGGGGCAGACGAGTTCGTGTCTGCGGCGTCTGGCCGGCCGTTTCGGCAACCCCCATCCTGTCTTGGAACGCGGCTGCCGGAAGACGCGAAGGTACATCCACAAGGAGGGATCGGCGATGACCACGTCCTCTCTGCCCCCAACTCCCGTTTCATCCAGGTCGTCCGGCGACGGCAAGCGACTGACGTTCGTCACTGCGGTGCTCGCTTGCCTGGCGCTCGTTCAAGCA
Organism: Gemmataceae bacterium; assembly: GCA_035637055.1. Taxonomy (GTDB): domain Bacteria; phylum Planctomycetota; class Planctomycetia; order Gemmatales; family Gemmataceae; genus DASPXY01. The sequence continues at coordinate 3,038 of DASPXY010001263.1, forward strand.
ACAAACCGGGGCAGCGGCCAGACGGCCACCGAACGCCTGACCAGTCGCCCACGCTCAGCAGCGCCGGCGGTCACGACTCTAGCCGTCGGTGATGAGATCCGGACAAAGGCCGGTGAGCGCCGCCGCGTTCGCCTGCCTGACGGCTCCATCCTCTACATCAACGCCGCGACGCGCGCCAGCCTCGAAGCGCCGCGCCGCCTGCGGGTCAGCGCGGGAGAGATTTACGTGGAAGCGGCACAGCAGCGCGAACTGGACGCGCCGCTGGTGGTGCGCGCGCCCAACCGCGAGATCAGCGGCCAGGGCACCCACTTTGCCGTCCGCGTCGAACAAGCCGACACGACGATCACCGTCACGCGCGGTCAGGCCCGTGTCAGCGGTCTGGATCATCCCCTGAGCGCCGGTCAGCGTGTCGAGCGTGCAGGCGGCAAGCCGACGACCGCTCCCCGCGCCTCGCACGCGCTGGATTGGACCCGTGAACTGCTGATCGCCGCCGAGTCGCCCTTGGTGCCCGCGAGCAAACACGCGGGCGGCGCTCTCATCGCGCGCGATCCCGACGGCCAGGAGGCGAAGATCAGCCTGCGCAAGTTCCATGTTGACGTGCATATCGAGGACGGCTTCGCCCGCACCACCATCGATCAGACCTATTTCAACTCCTCTCCGTGGCAATTGGAAGGGACGTTCTACTTCCCGCTGCCGCCCGACGCCTCCCTCTCGCGCCTGGCGATGTACGTGGAAGGGGAGGACGGTCTGTGTCAACTGATGGAAGGAGGCATGGCCGAAGCGGGCCATGCGCGCCAGGTCT
>DASPXY010001264.1:0-5515 GCA_035637055.1 Gemmataceae bacterium
TTGCAGCGCGGAATGCCCTTGTCCGGCCCGAAGGCGTGGATCTGGTCGCGCTTGAGTTCGGCCCGCTCCTTGCTCGTCGTGTCCACGATCACCCGCCCCTCCGTGTGGACCTTGTAGGCCATCTGGTAGCCCTTCTCCGGCGGGTGACCGAACAACCGCTGCAGCATCCCGATCACGTACTCGAAACTGTGGTCGTCGTCGTTGAGCAGAACGACGTGATACGGCGGCTGCTTCTTGACCTTTTCCTTCTCCTTGGTTTTCGTCTTTTTCGACGTTGTCGGTAGCGTGATGCTATCAGTCATGAGCTAACCTCCGGCGTGTCACCGCGTGGTCAGAGCCCGAGCGCCAGCGAGGGCGTAGCGGACGCCCTCGCTGGCGCTCGGGCTCTGACCACGCGGTGACACGAGTATCATGTCCGCCCGAAGCAGACGACGGTAATGTCGTCGTGCTGCTTGCAGCCCAGGGCGTGCTGCTTGACGGCGGCGACGAGACGTTCGCCCATCGCCATCGCGGTTGGCGTCCCGGCCAGCAACGCCGAGTACGCCCCTTCCATCTGAAACTCCGCGTCCTGTTTGTTCTTCGCCTCGGTGACGCCATCGGTAAAGATCACCACGACGTCGCCCGGCTGCAGGACCACCGTCGCCGCCTCGTACGGAATGCCGTCGGCGACGCCCAGCGGGAAGCCGGCCATGTCCCGCGACGTCGCTTCCTCGACACGGGCGGTGGCTTTCCGATAGACCAGCGGCGGCAGGTGGCCGGCATTGACGAAAGTCACCCGGTGAGCCGCCGCATCGATCAGCCCGGCGGCCAGCGTGATAAAGCGGTCGAGCATGCCTGCTTCCTGCATCTGCTCGTTCAACTTGTAGACCGCCTGAGCCGGATCGGGTTCGGTGAGCATGCAGAAGCGGGCGTCGGAGGACACCTTGGCCATCAGCAGGGCCGCCGGCACGCCCTTGCCCGCCACGTCGCCGAGCATGACCGCCAGACGGCTGGCCGGCAGCGGGATGAAATCGTAGTAGTCGCCGCCGACTTCCTGGGCCGGTTCGTAGTGCGCGTAGAACTCGTAGCCGGCCAGCTGCGGCGGCTTCTTCGGCAGGAAGCTCAACTGCACCTGGTGTGCCAGTTTCAGGTCGCGTTCGAGGCCGGCGCGGGCAACGACACTCTCGTGCAGCCGTGCGTTCTCCAGCGCGATCGACGCCTGACCCGCCACTGCCAGCAGCAGTTTCAAATCCTCCGCGGTGAACTTCTTGTGCCGGTCCTGGGTGTCGATCTGGATGACGCCGAACGCCTTGCCGGTGCTGCGCGAGGTCAGCGGAGCCACCATCACCGAACGGATGCGGCAGTCGGCAATGCTCTGGCTCAGGTCGAACCGCTTGTCGGACGTGGCGTCCTCGCTGAGCAGGGCCTGGGCGGTTTCGAGGCATTTGTGGACAATGCGGCGGCTGAAACGGGCGTTCGACTCGTCGGCAGCGCGGCGCGTCTTGATCACCGTCGGAATGAGCCGTTCGCTGCCCTCCTCGCCCATGATGACGAAGCAGCGATCACCGTGCTTGAACACCTGGAAGAGACTTTCGGCAATCTTCGGCAGCAGCTGTTTGAGGTCGAACGTCTGCGTCAATTCGGCGGTGACGGTCAACAGCCAGGCCAGCTTCTCGGCAGGTTGCGTCTCCAGGATCTGCTTGCTCGACTGGCTGAGGGTCGCTTCGACCGTGCTGGAGCTTTCCTCGTCGTCGGGTTCCTGCCCCTCCGTGGGATCGGGAGGGAAGATTTTATCGAGCGGCGGCCGGTCCACGTAGAGGAACTCGTTGTCGCAAATCTTGATGCGGTCGTTGTTCTTCAGCAGCGTCCGCGTGGTCACATCCTGGTTGTTGACACGGGTGCCATTGCGACTCTTGAGATCTTCGATATAGAATTTGCCCTGGATGCGGCGGATCATCGCATGTTCGCGGCTGACGGCGGGCAGATTGATGACCACCCCGCACTCGGCGTTGCGACCCAGGACAATCTTCTCGGCCTCCAGCGGAACGGTTGCTCCCTGGTTATTGCCTTTGAGGATGAGCAGATTCGCCATGGCGTCACCTTCGCGGCACCGTTCTCGGCGTGCCGGCCTCATCGGAGTCAAAGGGTAGAGAACAGATCGATCCGGCTAATCTTACCTGATGGGGGAGAGCGTTTCAAGAACGCGCTGCGCGCGCGTGGCGGGTTAGGAGGGAGGTGCCCTTCGCGATTGTGGCAACTCCAGGCGAACGGCCGGCTGACGCCGGCCGTTCCCCACAAGGGCACCTGAGCCCGCGCTAATGACGCGTGACCGACGAGAGCAGTTCGTGGAGGAGGACGGGCTCCTTCACGCCGGCGCACTCCACCGGGCCGGCGGGTCGAGTGTTGAACAGGCCCGGAACCCGCTCCAGCGTGGAATTGCTCATCAGGATGTTTGCCCCCAGACGCTTCGTCGCGTCCTGCACGCGGCTGGCGAGATTGACCGTGTGGCCGTGCGGACCGTACTTGAACTTGCGACTGCTGCCCGTGTTGCCGACCAGCGCGGTTCCAGTGTTCAGGCCGATCCCCAGATGGAGCGGGTTGCCCACCACCTCCTGCCAGCGAGCATTCAGGCCGGGTATTTCGCCCAGCATCGCCAGCGCCGCATGGCAGGCGCGCTCGGCGTGGTCCGGTTGCGGCAGCGGCGCGTTCCACATCGCCAGAATGCCGTCGCCGGCGTAATCGACGATCACGCCGCCGTGCTGCACGATCCACTCCGACAGCCGCTCGATCATGTCGCGGATGAGTTGACAGGTTGTTTGCGCCCCGAGTCCCTCGGCCATGCGCGTGAAGCCGCGCAGGTCGCTGACCAGGATCGTCACATCCTGGATACGACCTTCCAGCAGGGCCGGGTCGCGCTCGAGTTCACGGACCAGCTCAGGTGAGAAAAACTGCTCGAACTGAAAGCGTGTCCGCAGGGCGGCGGTGCGCGCCTGGTTCGCGCCGACGGCGGCGGCGAGCAACTGCACAAGCTGGGCCTGCACCGGACGGACCGCGACCTGTCCGCGGCCCCGAAACTGACGGGTTCCGTACAGGGCCCCCGTGACCTCATCCTGCAACCCGAAAACCGGCGAGGCGACGACCGCCTCGACGCCCTGCAGACTGGCCGAAGGGTCCGCCGTGGCGCCGGGGTTCTGGTAAAAGGTGCGCTTGTCCTTGAGCACCTGCTTGAGCAATGTCTGGCTGTAGGTCATGCTGCGGTGCTCATCGGGCGTATAGGCGGCGGCGATGGCCCAGACGCCATCGACCAGGCGCAACACCATTCCGAGATCCAGCCCGACCATCTCAACCAGGGCGTGGGCGACCTGATTGTGGAAGTCCGGGGCGCCGCCGGCGGTGCGCTGCAGGTGGATGACTCGTTCCAACCACTGCGCGAGGATTTCCGGGGTGAGCGCATCGCCCAGGGTATCGATGGGGGCGCGGAACGGCCCGCGGGCCGGGGCGGTGATCGTGAGCAGGGCCTCGGGGTCCACCGGAGGGGCCGATTCGCCCCGTGCGAGCAGCACCTTGGTTTGCCCGACGGTCAGGCGTAGGGGCGGCATCAAGGTCAAGGTGCCGCCCGTGGGGATGGTCGGCCCATTGACCACAATGACGGCTTTGCTTGTGCTCAGGTTCTCGATGCGGATTTTGCCGTCGCTCAGTTCCTCGATGCGCAGATGGTTTCGCGAAGCGCAGGGATCGTCGAGGTGGAGGCGTCGGGCGAAACCGCGCTGCGGGCCGCGGCCGAATTCGAGAGGCCCCGACTCGTGCTGAACCTGGTCGTTCTGCTGCGGGTTCGTGACGGTTACGACGATCATGGGGAGAGCCCTCGCGCCTGAGTCTGCAGCCCGGACGGGATAGGGTCATTATTCGGCACGGAAGGCCAAGGTGCCAGGGGCTATCGGCCGGGCGTGGCAGATTCCACAAAGCGTTCGCTCCCAACGAGCGCAGCGACGGGGTGTTCGTAGTCCCGCCTTCAGGCGGAACATACGATGCCGCCTGAAGGCGGGACTACGAACAAGCCGCTGTCGGCACACCCCGCGCAAATAGTCCACGCGGACGCGGAAACTGCGCGGGTTGGCGAAAATGGAGCGAGCGAATTGTGGTGACGCGGGCTGGCCCTTGCTACAATCGTCCGCGAAGCGTCGGCTCCTTTGGGCGTGCACGGTCGCCTGCCCGCCGCGAACGCTCTGGACTGGAAGGGTTCTTGCCATGCGCTGCCGCACCGCGTCGGGCCTCTGCACGGCCCTCCTTCTCGTGCTCGTGATCGGTTGTTCCGGTCGGTCTTCGGAGGACGAGAAGCAGGCCAAGGAAACATTCCTTGCCTTCGAGGCCGCCGTCAAGGCCAAGGATCCGGACAAGATTTGGGATCTCCTCGCGACCGACAGCCGTGAAGACGCCGACCGCGCCGCCAAGACCCTGAAGGAAGCCTATCTCAAGGCCGACACCAAGGAGAAGAAGGCCGAGCAGGAGAAAAAGGCTGGCCTGAAAGGCGACGAACTGACCGGGCTGACGGGCCGCCTCTTCCTCAAGAGCAATCAGTTCCACAGCGGCGAGGCCGAAGAACTCCCCGGCAGCACCTTCGAGTCGGTTGTGGTGACCGGCGATCAGGCGAAGGTCACCTATATCGAGAACACTCCCAAAAAGGAGGAAGAAAAGCTGAAATTGGTGCGCGAGAACAGCAAGTGGAAGGTGGCCTGGAAGATCGAGGCCAGGCCTTGAACGGTGGGCGAGGGAATCATGCTTCAGGCCCTCGTGAACTGGTCGATCCACAATCGCGTCGTCGTGGTGGCGCTCGCGGTGCTCATGCTGATCCTCGGCATTTTCGCCGCCGCCAACGCCAAACTCGATGTCTTTCCGGAATTTGCTCCGCCCCAGGTCGTCATTCAGACCGAGTGCCCGGGCCTGTCGCCCAGCGAGGTTGAACAGCTCGTTACTCTACCCATTGAGACGGAAATCAACGGGATCCCGCGTCTCGACGTGCTGCGCTCGCAGTCGATCCAGGGACTGTCGGTCGTCACGGTGATCTTCCAGGACGGGACCGACATTTATCGCGCCCGCCAGCTGGTGACCGAACGCCTCGGCGAGTTGGCGGGCCAGTTCCCCGCCGGCGTCAAGACGCCGCGCCTCGCTCCCCTGACCGCGACGACGGGCCGGTTGTTAACGGTCGGCTTCACCTCGGACAAGCTCTCGTCGCTGGAACTGCGTGACCGCGTCCAGTGGATGATTCGGCCGCGGCTGCTGGCGGTGCGCGGCGTCGCCCAGGTGACACTGTTCGGTGGCGCCGAGCGGCAGTTTCAGGTGCAGGTCGATCCCGAATACCTCGCGGCCCGCAATCTCACGCTGACCGACGTACTCGACGCCGCCCGCCAGGCCAGCAGCATTCGCGGCGCCGGCTTCCTGGAGAACGAACGGCAGCGCATCATCCTCCGCAGCGAAGGCCAGGTGCGCACCGCGGCGCAACTTGGCGAAACGGTCGTCGCGACGGTTGACGGCACGC
>DASPXY010001265.1:0-9679 GCA_035637055.1 Gemmataceae bacterium
TCCATGCGAACGAACTGGTCAAGTGGAAGAAGGATAGGCTGCGACAGATGCTTGAGCAGCTCTCCTGGTTCGGCCACCGAACCTTTGGCGGTTTCCGGTTCAGCAGCTGAATCGGCACAAGCTTTCTGGCCTGCGGGTTTCCCCTTGGCCTGGTCGTCGTGGATCATTTCGTACCTCCTTTTAAGGTTTCCCAGGTCCTCCGGGCGGCCACAGTAGCCACCTCGGCCCGGGGCATAGCGCTAAAACCGAACCGAATCGACCAACGCAAACTTCGGCCCCACCCGTAGTATTCCCGCCGTATTGGCGTTCGGCGGCGCTGCCAGTGGCGGCCAGCATCCCCTATACGCATTGAAATCAATGCCTCCTTGAAAAGTCATGATTGAGTCTAAGTAGGCCTTCACGTTGAATTCTTTCAACCTCAACCTTGCTGACCGTCCAGCCAGGATGAGCGCCACGACCCGAGTGCTTTTTCGTTGCATGGATGCGGCCAAGCCTGCACCACTCCCTGACCGTGAATTCCGATTTCCCAAGGAGCTTTGCCACCTCAGCGGTCGTGTACCATTCCTTGACTTGCTGCCGGTCGATTAGCTCTGCCAGCATCTCCTCGATTCTCTGCAAGCGGGTCAGGAGGTCGCTTGTCGGCTGTTGTGGTTCTGGTGTCACGGCCACTTCTCCAGATAGCTACTTGCGCTGCGGGACTCGGGGGGGACTGGGCGAGCCCCACGGCCCGAATCCCTGGTTTCGCCTGATGTCATTTCCGGTCAGACTGGTCTCCACACGGCCCAAGCTTTCGCCGTGCCTTCCAGCAGCCGCTCAGGGGAAGCTCGACGGCGGCAACAAGGATCGACACGATCCCTGCCCGGAGTCGGTCAATGTCCTCGGGCGGCAACCGCCTGACCAACTCCACGATCTGGTCCGCACACCGGCAGATCACGTTGTCGTCGAGCTGCATCGTCATCGCCTCGGTGTGCTACCGACGGCGTTGAATCCGTCGATACTCACGAAAACGCGGCCTGCTCCCAGGACCCGGTCAAACAGCGCCTTCACCTCCCAGAACTTCTCCAGGCGGTTCCACTCGCCGAAGCCTGCGGCCTCCAGCATCGCGGGGAATGGGGTGCGCTTCGTGCGGAGCCCGCCGTGCGATCCGTCGCCGAGAAGGTAGTGGTCGAGGATCACCCGGTCAGAGACTTCGCCCAGGTCGCTCGCGAACCGTTCGGGATTACCAAGCGGAAGGAGCGGGCTCACAGCCACCTGCGTCGGCACGCCGGCGTGGTGGAACGCCTTCAGCGTGGCCAGGCGCTTTCGCGGCGGTGTCGCGTGGTTCGGAAAGCCTGGAATGCGGTCGAGATCGGTCTCGATAGTTACCGAGACCCAAAGCTCGCATCGACCCGCCAGGGCCCGGATGAGGCCCAGATCGCGGGCCACAAGCGGCGAGCGCGTCTGGATCACGAGCACCTCGGGCGGCCGGGTCTGCATCTCCTCAAGGAGCGCCTGGGTGAGGCGGAGGCGTATCTCCTGGGGCCCATACGGGTCGGTGCTGGAGCACATGTAGATGCGCAGCGGTCGGGGTTCACCGCGACGAGGCCGCTTGATGGCGTCGTAGTCGCTCCGGTAGGAGTCACGGACATTTCCCTTATAGCCGTAGAGGCCCCAGGGGCGGCCTCTGGTGATCCAGCGGTTGTGTCGGGCGTAGCAGTAGGCGCCGCACAGCGAGCCGGCGAACGCGCATCCCTGGGCGACGTTGATGGTGTGGGTGAAGCCGCTTCCGAGGAAGCCCCCGGTGGGGGTCAGGATCGTCTTGTTGTCGATGACTGGCAGGCTCAGTGTCATGATGTTACTCCTTCGGGGTTGTTGTGGTCTGCTGCTCTCTTGGAGCAGAAGCCGTTTGGGATTCAGGCAGGGATCGATTGTCTAGGTCGGGAAGTATGGTTAGAGCCACCCGTTTGCCCTGATGCTCGGGCATCTCGTCATACGTCCGCCCGTCCAGCTCCCGACCGGCCTTCCCCTTGCGCACGCCGCCCCACTGCTTGAAAAAGAAGGCAACACCTACTGCTGCGCACTGGTCGCGGACGGACCGCACCCAGTCCGGCTGCATGGGCCTTGCCCCGGGGCCGGACTCGCCGCCTGCGATGACCCAGTGGATGCCGGAGAGGTCGAGACCGCCCAGGTCTTCGAGCAAAGGCTCGACCGAGAGGAAGCGGACCCGGGCGGGCGTCTGGCGGAGGTGGTCGATGCGCGGGAGGCCGTGCTTGCGGTTCTCGACGGAGACGCCCCACCAGATGTGGGGCTCGGCCGCGGCCGCTGACAGGGTAGTCTGGAGCATGTCCCGCAGCCGCTCGGACCGCTTGGTCAGCACCTGGTAGGTATGCCAGTTCGCGGCCTGCATCACGCGAGCGACGTTCAGCACGTAGTCATCGGGCACGTCCTTGTGGAACAGGTCGCTCATCGAGTTGACGAAGACCATTCTCGGCTTTTTCCAACGCAGCGGCTCGGCGAGCTTCTCCGGGACAAGGCGCAAGTCGAAGCCCTGTTCGTAGGGGTGGCCGGGCACGCCGCGGAAACGCTCGGCGAACCTCTCCGCGTAGCAACGGGCGCAGCCGGGCGAGATCTTCGTGCAGCCCCGGACGGGGTTCCACGTGTCGTCGGTCCATTCGATTTTGCTTTTCGCGCTCATGGGTCTTGTCTCCTTGGTGGTCTGGGATTATTCAGTTGCGGATCGACTGCAGCAGTTCCCGGCGCTATCTTTCGAGCACTTTCTCGGTCGGCGCCTCGCGTCACGGTCCCTCAAAGGCAAGAAGGAGCCTGAGCACCCAGCAGCCGCGGCCATGTTCCATCCGCGCCCTGAGGTGCCGCAGAATCCGGTCATCGTTGCAACCTGCCTCCTCCAGCGCGTCAGCGAGGACCGGCAAATCGCCAAAGTTGCCGAGCTGTGTGATGCCCCGAGCGATCTTCCAGACCGTACCGCCATTCCACAGCAGCCATTCCGGGGCGTAGGTCACCTCCCCGAGGGGGCTTCCGTCCACATCCTCACGACCCGCTTCAACTCGCCGGCGGGTAGGCCACCGCGACTCGTGCATCGTCCGGAGCCATTCGAGCTGCCGCTGGATGAGCCGCTGGGCGTCCTCCGTCCGCCCGGCGTTTAGCAGAAAATTGAGGAGTTCAAGGAGGCCCTGGCTTGCTGCCGAGGTGGTCGCATCTCGTCTGACTCCGAGGCCACGGGCCAGCTCAAGCGCCCCTTCGGTCACGTCATCGCCGTAGTAGAGGGCAGGCCGTACACAGTGGGGCCAGCAACTTCCGACGGGTTCCCGGTCGCCTATTCCCCTCCGGCGTTCGACGACGGCCGCAAGGCCGAGCGACACCCCGATGCGGTTCGCCTCTTTCACGAACAGGGGGCCAAAGCCGCGGTAGCCCGGTTCGTCGGCGCCCAGAACCTCGGCCACGAACTGGCGGACGGTGAGCCGCAAGAGCAGGTCTTCGATGAAGCGGCCTGTCCCCGGCGCGGGGGGCCAGGGGCGGACGACCCAATCGCGGTTCGTTCCAAACACGAGGCCCGCGTTCAGGGTGGTCTGCACCTGCCCACCGTAGTCGGTCGTCCGGGTAGTGTGGCCGAGGCTTCTGGGGGCGGTGCGGCCGATGGCCAAGTGCGGCTCGAAGAGCCTGCCGCCGAAGTACTCGCGGTTGAACTCCCGCCAGGTCGCGTAGAGTTCAGCGAGCCGGGTCCGGTAGGCCTCCTCCGCGTGCAGACTTGCGAATTGGGGGTACGCCTGCCGTTCGTCTTCGTGAGTCACGCGGGTATTCATGTCAGCTCCTCGTCACGGTTAAACGCGACAGGTCCAGGGACATCTGCTAGCAGGCGCGCAGGGTATTCGGGGGCCTGCTCCGGGCAGAAGCGGCCAGTCGGGACGGTCACATGGCGCAGAGCGTCCACGTGGGCCTCGGGGAGGCCTGGCTGGGGGAAATTGGTGTTGTCGGACGGGGTCGGCAGCGCTGTTCAGTTGCCAGTCTCAGGAGACTGGTGTGATACCTGATACTGGAGACAATCCGTTTCGTTCCTTTCTTCCTTCCTCGCCGCGGGCCCGAGTTCACTGGGCAAGCTTGTGGCGGCGGTGGACTGAGCCAGGGGTCATGCCGGCTAGGTGCGGGGCCACCACCTGCGCGATCATCGCGTTCTCGGCTTCGTCGAGGGGCTTGAAGCCTCGCCGGACTTCGGCTTTGTTGGGCCGGACGATGGCCCAGATGTGGATGTCAGAGTCGGCAAGGCGCCGGAGCATGGCCTCCAATGCCTCGGGGTTTTCCCGCGTCCTCGCGAATTCGGCGAGGATCTCTTCACGCAGCGCGCGACGTTTGCGCGCGCGAGTGCGACTTCGCGACATGGTTTGCTCGATAATAGTGAGAGTTACGGCAGCGCAAGCTGCCGCAGCAAAGATGACCGCAACCGCAGCCGCTGGGAGTGCGGCGGGCCGCTGGCCGTTATCAGGATCAAGTTGGCCATCCGTGGGCGGGCAGTCGGTAGCGCTGGTTGCTCCGTCAACCTGCCGCCCTGTAACGGGCAACTTTCACCATCGCGTTCAAGGCATCTTACCTCCGCAAGCCGTTTGTGGTCCAGGTCATCCGTCAAAAAAGAAATCGAAAAATGGACGCCAGGTAAGGATTTTCTTACGCGCTGGCTATAATGGCAGCCGGGGCTACGTGAGGCCAACCGAGACGATGTGCAGCACCTTTGGAGGTATTGAAGATGAGCAAAGGGGATCACGGGCGCTCGAAGGAACACGGAAGGCGAAATGAGGGGGAGGAAAGTCCCCGGGACAACTTTCCCGTCACGATAAAAAAACTTTGGGATGTGAAACAAGTCCTTGAGCTTGCTAGACAAGGAATGTCGAAACAGGACATAGCCCGGGAACTTGGTTGCCGGGCACAGAATATTAATAACTTCATGAGGCCGGTCGAGCGGCTTCTCGATTACGCTCTCCTCTATGACCCGCAAGACCCAATGCGGGATATCCCAGAGGCTAAGCGGTTCATTCTCGCCGCGGAGAAGCTCCGCCAATGCTATAACGATCTTCTCTTCCCGAAGCGCTTTGGCGCTTCCCGAGTGACAGCCGGGGCCTATCCCAGTGTGCTGGCATCTTTTCTACCGCGCGTCTTCGCTGAACTCCCGGAGCTAAGTCCGCTCAAGAAGGGAGGACTCAAGGGGTTTGTTGAGCAATTTCCTAATGTGTCGGTCCACTTGACCTCTGGCGAAGGTATGCAACTCCTTCAGCAAGTCCACGATGAAACACTGGATTGTGCGATTGTTGATGAAGGGCTAACAGATTTCTACGCCCAGTCCTTGACCTATGAGCGGCTTTTCTCCAGTAAGCCAATCGGATTTCTTTATCGGGCCGACAATCGGGAGATGGTTCAGCATGCCAGTCGTCCGGCGGAATTTAGTTTCAATTGCATGGCGACTCAAACGGTTTTCCTAATCGATGAGGACCACCCCCTGTACCGGGCATGGAAGGGCCTCCTTGTGGCGCCCAGGCCAGGAGTTGGTACATGGGTCTACCTGCGAACGTTTTCGCAAGTTCGCGCAGCCATTGCAGCAGTGAAGAACGGGGTGGGATTGGGAATACCTCTTGACTCCGATGAACAAGAAGGGATTAAGCACTTCGATTTCTCAGGCTTAGTTGGGAACGACGACCGAATCCGTACCCTAAGACAATACCGAATAAACCATTTCGCACTCTACCTGCGCTGCAACTGGAAGGAATCACCAGCCAACGGAGGACTCTCTCTGCCGGCTAAGGGTCTGGTCGCATGCATGCGGGCAGCAGTTACCGACGCCGACGGGGTGAGATATACGCACCCATACCTTGCTTGAAGCTATCGCTCATGGGCCAAAGTTGGTGGCGACCCTGCCAAATGGCAGCGATTTCGCCGACTCACCACCACGTTCGGCCCATGAGCGGAAGCTATATAGGGTGGCGCCCCGGCCGGAGGTGAAAGAAAACCGATCCTGCCGGCCAGTTTCCTTCCGCCGTGGGTATGGGGGCGTCCATGCCCGAAGCCTCCGCATCCTACGTCGGGATTTTCTTAGGTTTTTGGGGCTCTGGTGATGCCGCTAAACCCACCTCCTTGTCGCCGCAGCGCTCCTGGAACGCTTCCAAACCGGCCTGGCTAGCCCGCAGGTCATTTTCCATCCGTGAGCGATTCTGGGGCATCCTGGAGCCCTTGCCAGTTACCCGAACACCGACTTCAGGGCGTCCTGCTGGGTGGACGGGTAGAGATGCCGGTAGCGCTTTCGCATCTCCTCGGTCGTGTGGCCGACCCATTCGTCGATCAAGCGCTGGTCCACTCCCCTGCTCGCACAAGCGGAGATGAAGGAGTGGCGGAGTATGTGATAGCCGCGAAGCACCCCCCACTTGCCGCCGGCCAGCGTCCGCTTGAAGTGGTCGTGTGCCTCGTCCTTCGTGAGCCCTGCGGCTGCCGGCCGCTCCGCACGGGCCTTCACGCCGGCAAGCCGCCCCTTGAGGCTCGAAGACCTGGTCTTCTCGCCCTTGTGCCCCGTGGTCTTGCTTCGCTTCTTGCTGCGTGCCAGCTCCTGGCCGAGGCAGAAGAGAAACTTCCCGCCGGGATGAACAGCCAGCCAGTCCTTGAGGACGGCGGCCAGAGACGGCGTGAGCGGCACGCGGCGGGTGGTCTGCTTGCCGCGTGCTCGCTTCTTTTCCCTCACGAGCACGCTGCTCCCGGTGAAGTCTACGTCGGTGACAAGGGCCCGGAGCATCTCGCTTCGCCTCGCCCCCGTGTGAGCGGCAAACGCGATCATCGGGTAGATGAACGGCTGGCTGGCGTGGTCCTTCACGTAGCCGAGGAGTTCCGCGATCTCAGGAAGCTCAAGGTAGAGACACTCCCAGAGTTCAGCGGGTTCCTCGTGGCCGGCGGCGATCTCCCGCTCGATCTGGGCTCGGGTCATGAAAGCCGGCTTCTCCTTACCCTTCGGATACCGAAGCCCCCTGGCTGGAAACTGCCCGGTCGTTAGCCCCATCGGCTGGCCCCAGTTCCAGGCGGCCCGCACGGTGGCCACTTCCTTCCGCATGGTGACCGGGCTGATTCCCTTCCGGGCCCGGCCGTCGATATACTCTTGGAGGCAAAGAAGCGAAAGCTCGTGGAGCGGGAAGCCGTCGCCAAGCGAGCGGCAGAAATGGGAGAAGTGAAGGCGAACCGTGTCGAGGGAGTTTGCCTCGATGGTGCCGTTTGAGTGCGTGGAGACGTAGCGGTCGCGAAGTGTACCGAGCGTCGTCTGCTTCCGCGGTTGGGGCTGCGGCTCGGGCGTGTCGTCGGTCTCGCGGTTTAACCCGGCAAGGCGTTGCCGGAGGAAGGAGACGATATCGACTCCGGCGGGGAATCGGATCCGCTGCTCCTCGATCCCGCGCAGAAGATTCCCGACCGTGGCGGCCGTGGCGGTCGCCTCGTCCTCGGGAACCTGGCCGATGGTGAAGGTGTGCTGCTTGCGATGAAACCAGAAAAGTAGCCGGAAACTGCCGTTTCGCTCTTGAAGAGCGGCCATGCTTCACCCCTTTGGGGGTTAGGCAACGCCACCCCAACGCGAGGGCAAGGTTGTTACCAAATCGTTACCATCATTCTATGGTAACGCCCGACCTGAGGGTAGTCGATTTGACGTAACTCCTTGCCCTGCATCAAGTGCCGGAGACAGGACTTGAACCTGCACGACCTTGAGGGTCACCAGGCCCTCAACCTGGCGCGTCTGCCAATTCCGCCACTCCGGCTCGCATCGCACTGACGTTGGAAACGCATTGAGGGTTCAGGGTTTACGGCGATTTACGCCGCCCGCGTTTCCACTCCTCCATTGTACCGGCGTTGGACTGACATAGCCACCCCGAGTACCAAATTTGTACCAAGAGGAACGGCCGTTCAGATGGACTGGCGCCGCCGGTGCTGGAGCGTGGGGTTATTGTAGAGGGAAGGCAAGCCGTCCGCATCGGGAAACAACGGGGCGAACGCGATTTTCCCGGGTCAGGCCAGGTCGTTCAGGCGGGCCTTCCGGACCTGATTTCCCCAAGTCGGTTCTCCGCCCAGTCGATACAATACACGATGCGTCCCGGAAGTCAGGCTGTCGCCCCCCGCTACCCCAGGCTTCGGTCGCGGCAACGGACATCGTCGAACAATATCCCTCGGTGGTAGAATCTCCTCCACCTTCATATTGCGACGATTATCCGCAAGTCATCACCGGAAGCCCCCCTTTTTCGCAGGAGGCTTGACCCACACGGCTCGGTTCTTGACGGGAGCGTGGTGTTTTCCGGTGGCCTGGAGAACCCGCTTACAAATGGACACCACCTGTGGGTAAACCGTTCGCCGCTGAACTCGACTCTCTGCCGAGCACGTACGATTGGGCCCTTCACGAGCCCGTCGATGCCCTCGTGCGGACGGTGCGCTCGTTGAGCGGGCTCCCTCTCGTCGGGGTCGGATCGGGTGGTTCGTTCACGGTCGCTCACCTCGCTTGCGAGTTCCACCGCTTCCATACTCGGAACGTGGCCCAGGCTCTCACGCCACTTCAGCTGGTTGTCACGAAGACTCGCTTGCGTGACCAAGCGGTATTCCTGCCGTCAGCGGGCGGGAAGAATCCCGACGTCCTCGGCGCCTTCCGCCACCTCATGAGCGAGGAGCCGAGGTGCTTGCTCGTGTGGTGCGCTAACCCGGGTTCGCGGCTCTCGCTCGCCGCCTCGAAGCACCGGTTCGTTGATCTCTACGATTTCTCCCTTCCTTCGGGGAAAGACGGCTTCCTGGCTCTGAACTCACTCCTGGCTTTCGGCACGCTTCTCGCGCGGGCCTATGCTGGGGCCGTTGGGTCGGAAGTGGTCTTGCCACCCTCGTTCGACGCCCTGCTGGGCGAGGACGGCTGGCGGGACCCGGACGCAGTCGATCACCGTTGTGCGGACCTGTGGGGGCGGCAGACGCTCGTCGTGCTGCACGGCCCCTCCACGCTCCCTGCGGCGGTCGATGTCGAGTCGAAGTTTACCGAGGCGGCACTCGGCGCCGTCCAGGTCGCCGACTTCAGACACTTCGCGCACGGAAGGCACCACTGGATCGCCAAACGGCGGAGCGAAACCGCGGTTCTGGCGATCACGAGCGACGATGATCGGGCCGCTGCGGAACCGGTGCTCGACCTCCTCCCGACCGATGTCCCCGTTCTGCGGATCGACGTTCCCCACTCGGGCTGCCGTGCCGGGATGACTGCCATGGCGCGGCTGTTCTTCCTGGCGGCGAGCGCCGGTCGGGCGCGCGGAATCGACCCAGGCGACCCTGGGGTTCCCCCTTTCGGGCGCCGAATCTACCACCTGAACGTCTACGACAAGTTGACCGGAGAGAGCCAGCTGCCCGCCGATGAGCGCGTCGCCATCGAGCGTAAGGCCGGTGAGAAAATCGCCGACCTCGCGCGCACCTGTCGGCTCGCTTTCTGGCGTGATGCTTACAGCACAGCCCGGAAAAGACTGTCAGAAACGGTCTTTCGCGGGCTGGTCATGGACTACGATGGAACGCTCTGCCACGAGGCCGAACGATTCGGCCCGCTGCCCGACGTGATGGCCAGCGAGCTCGCGCGCCTCCTTCGCGCCGGGGTTCTCATCGGTATAGCCACCGGGCGTGGCAAGTCGGTCCGGAAGTCTCTGCAGCAGGGGGCGCG
>DASPXY010001266.1:0-12473 GCA_035637055.1 Gemmataceae bacterium
GAGGCTCCTGCCGAGCCGCCTGGAGGGCGAGGCTCCTGCCGAGCCGCTTGAGAGCCCGGCTCGGCAGGAGCCTCGCCCTCCCAAGTGAATTGTAGCGCTGCGGACGAGTTCGGCCAAGTCGGCGTCCGGCTGTGCCGCAAACGCTCACCCGCTGTGCGAACCCGTCTCAGGGCCGCACGGGCGCCGACCGCTCAAGAGCCCCTCCAAGCCGCACAACTCCCCTGGCCTCGCGTTTCACGACGGAAATTGAGCGATTTCGCTGTTCCCGCCCGTCGCCACGGCGGACCGATCCTTTCCCGGCATCCGATTTGCCTTTACCCCCTCCAGACCGTCGCCGAATTCGCCGGGATTCGGCGATTGGGGCCTAATTCTGGCGAAGTTGGCAGCGGCTCCCCACTCCGGGAAGAGGTGCGCCATGATCCCAACCAGCCTTTACTCACTCATTGGCCGTGAGCGGCGCAGTCCGCACCAGACCCGCTCACGGTGACCCAAAGGGAGGAAACCATGAACGCTACAGCCCCCCTGGCAACGGCCCCCATGCTCTCCCTGAGAGCGGAGACCGCGGCCGACCTGATGACGCCCAACCCGGTCTCGGTGCGCGAGAACGCGACCTTGCGCGAGGCCATTGGCCTGCTCATCGACCGCGGCTACAGCGCCGCTCCGGTGATCGACGACGCGGGCCGCCCCGTCGGCGTCCTCAGCCGCACCGACGTGCTCGTCCACGACCGCGAGCACGTCGAGCACCTGGCCCCCACGCCCGAGTACTACAACCGGGACGAACTGACCACGGACGAGAACGAATCCTTGCGCGAGGGCTTCCAGGTCGAGCGCGTCGATCCGACGCGGGTGCGTGACGTGATGACGCCTGCCGTCTTCTCGGTCAGTCCGGAGGCATCGGCGGCACGTGTCGTCAGCGACATGCTCAGCCTGAAGGTCCACCGGCTGTTCGTGGTGGACACCGACGGCGTGCTGGTCGGCGTCATCAGCGCCCTCGACGTGCTGCGCTGCCTGCAGCCGTGACCCTGTCTTCCTCCCCTCTCCCGCAAGGGGAGAGGGGAGAAGAATTCCCCCATCCCGGAGGTCGTCATGCGAATTGCTATTTACACCCTCGTCTTTGGTGTTTTAGTGCTCGGTGTCCCGCCGCTGCAGAGCCAGACCAAGCAATCCGGGACTGTCAACAAGTTGATGGTCGAGAAGCTGAAGAACGCGAAAACCCTCCTGGAAGGGATCGCGGTCGCCGATTTCAACAAGATCACACGCAGCGCCGAGGAACTGATCCAGTTGAGCAAGACCGCGGAGTGGCACGTCCTCAAGACGCCGCGCTACGAGATGTTCAGCAACGAGTTCCGCCGTGCCGCCGACGTCATTATCCAGAAGGCCAAGGTCAAGAACATCGACGGCGTGACGCTCAGCTATTTTGAGATGGTCATGAGCTGCGTCCGCTGCCATCAGTACGTGCGCGAGGTGCGCGAAGCCCGCCTGCCGACGCCGCTGGACGTGGCGCGCCGGTGAGGCGACACAAGTACGCCGTACCGAGTACGGAGTCCCAGGCGCTCTGTACTCGGTACTCCGTACTCGGTACTCTGTACTGTATTATGGCTACCTCCGAACCTCTCCGCCTGTTGGTGGTTGACGACGACGAACTCCTGCGCCAGACCCTGGCCAAGCGCTTCGAGCGTCAGGGCCTGACCGTGACGACTGCCGCCAGTGGGGCCGAGGCCGTCGCCAGGGCCGAGGCTGGCCGGCACGACATTGCCCTGCTCGACCTGCACCTGCCGGACATGAACGGCATGGAGGTGCTCGGCCGGCTGAAGGAGATCCAGCCGGAACTCGAAGCGCTGATGCTGACGGCCCACGGCAGCATCGAAACCGCCATCGAGGCGATGAAACGCGGCGCCTATCACTATCTCACCAAGCCCGTCAATCCGCCTGAACTCGATATTCAGATCCAGAAGGCGTACGAGAAGGTCCAACTCTTCCGCCGCGAACAGCAGTGGCGAAAGCAGCTGGACTACGAGTCGGAACGCTATCGCCTTGTGGGCTCCAGCCCACAGCTCCGCCGTGTGGTGCAGTTGATCGAAAAGGTGGCGCCGACCGACGCGACCGTGCTGGTGCGCGGCGCCAGCGGCACCGGCAAGGAGTTGGTGGCCCGCGCCCTGCACAACAACAGCCCGCGCCGCGAGCGGCCGCTGGTGACGATCAATTGCGCCGCCCTCCAGGAAACACTCCTGGAAAGTGAGCTATTCGGCCATGAAAAAGGCGCCTTCACCGGCGCCGTGGCCTCCAAGCAGGGTCTGATCGAGGTGGCGGAGGGCGGCACGCTGTTCATCGATGAGATCGCCGAGATGGGCCAGGGCTTGCAGGCCAAGTTGCTGCGCGTCCTGGAGGACGGCCACTACCGCCGCGTCGGCAGCACCATCGAGGCGCACGCCGACGTCCGCATTGTCGCTTCCACCAACAAGAACCTCGAAGAGGAGCAGAAGGCGGGCAAGTTCCGCGAGGATCTGTATTATCGCCTCAACGTGGTCACGATCAAGTTGGCACTGCTGCGCGAGCGGGCGGAGGACATCCCGGAGTTGGTGGCCCATTTCCTGAAAACCCGTCAGATCGGGCCACAACCCTTCCACCTTCAGCCCGAGGCGCTGGAGGCGCTGCGCCGCCACGACTGGCCGGGCAACGTGCGCGAGCTGGCGAACGTTTTGGAGCGGGCGCAGATCCTGGCCGAGGGCAACGTCATCACGCTCGACGACCTGCCGGAGAACATCGCCGAGTCCGGGACCGCTGCGCCCGCTCGGCGGGAGGAGCACCCGCACTCGCTCCGCGAGGTGGAGCGGCGCCACGTCCTCCACGTGCTACGGGCCGAGAAGGGCAACAAGGTGCATGCCGCCAAGGTACTCGGCATCAGCCGGCGCGCGCTCTACCGGCTGCTCCGGAAATACCATATCACTGACGAAGAATTGGCATAGTTGTGAGTTGTTGGGAGCCCGCAGCGCCAGCGAGGACGGTCCTCGCTGGCGCTGCGGGCTCCCGTTATCAATGGGAAGAGGCCATGAACCAGGCGACCCAACCGACCAGCAGCGCCGACGGCGTCGTCTGGGATCTCAGCGACCTGTATCGTGGGGTCGATGACCCGCGGCTCGAACAGGATCTGACGGCGGCTCTCCGCCGGGCCGAGCGCTTCGAGATCGCCTACCGCGGCAAGATCGACGTCGCCGGCGGCCCCGACGCTGCTCTCTTGCGAGCGGCCGTCGAGGAACTGGAAGGTCTCTTCGAGCAGATGGATAAGCCGGCCGTCTACGCCAGCCTGCTCCACGCCGCCAAGACCGACGACCCCAAACACGGCGCCCTGCTCAGCCGCACCCGCGAACAGCGCACCGCTATCAACAAGCATTTAATCTTCTTCGATCTCGAATGGATCAAACTGCCGGACGAGCCCGCCCGCGCCCTGCTGGCGCAGCCGGCCCTGACGCAATACCGTCACTACCTGGAGCAGTTGCGCGCTCGCCGGCCGCACATCCTCAGCGAGCCGGAGGAGAAACTCCTCGATGAAAAGTCCGTCACCGGCCGCGCCGCCTTCGTGCGTCTCTTCGATGAGACGGTGTCGTCGCTGCGTTTCCCGTTCGAGCACGACGGCCGCGCGGAAGTGCTCAGCATGCAGCAGATCAACGCGAAGCTCTACGACGCTGACCGCGGCGTCCGCCGCGCCGCCGCCGAGGGCTGGACGAAGGGCCTGCAGGAGAACGCCCACCTGCTGACGTTCATCTTCAACAACCTCGTTCTTGACCATAAGGCCGATTGCGAACTGCGCAGTTACCCCAGCCCGATGGCGCCGCGCAACCTCGCCAACGAGATCAGCGATACGGTCGTCGAGGCGCTGATGACCGCGGCGGAGCGGCACCATGCCACCGTCCAGCGCTACTACCGCCTCAAAGCGCGCCTCTTGAAGATCGATCAACTCTACGATTACGATCGCTACGCGCCGCTGTTCCCTGACCTGCCGGAGTGCGACTGGCCGACGGCGCGGCGGATCGTCCAGGAGAGCTACACGGCGTTCAGCCCGCGGGCCGGCAACGTGATCGGCGAGTTCTTCACGAAGCACTGGATCGACGCGGCGCTGCGGCCGGGCAAGCGCGGCGGCGCCTTCAGCAGCAGCGCCGTACCCAGCGCCCACCCGTACATCCTGATGAACTACACCGACAAGCTGCGCGACGTGATGACTTTGGCTCACGAACTGGGACACGGTCTGCACCAGTACCTGTCGCGGCCGGTCGGCTATCTGCAATGTGACACACCCCTGACAACGGCGGAGACCGCCAGCGTTTTCGGCGAAATGCTGACCTTCCACCGTCTGCTGGAGTTGTACACCGACCCGCGCACGCGCCTGGCGATGCTGTGCAGCAAGATCGAAGACGGCTTCGCGACGGTGTTCCGCCAGGTGGTGCTGACGCGCTTCGAGCAAGCGCTCCACAAGGCGCGGCGCGAACAGGGCGAACTGGCGACCGAGAAGATCAACGAACTCTGGCTTGAGGCCAATCGGCCGATGCACGGCGAGGTCGTCCGCCTGAGCGACGGCTACGCCTGGTGGTGGAGCTATATCGGCCACTTCATTCACGTGCCGTTTTACTGCTACGCGTATGCCTTCGGAGAACTGCTGGTGCTGGCGCTGGTGCAGAAGTACAAGCAGGAGGGGGCGGCGTTCGTGCCGAAGTACCTCGACCTGCTGGCGTCAGGCGGTTCGGAGGCGCCGCACGTCCTCGTCGGCCGGATGGGGGTGGACGTCAACGATCCGGGTTTCTGGGAGTTGGGGCTGCGCCTGCTGGGCGACATGGTCAGCGAGGCGGAAGGATTGGCGGCGCATCTGTGAGCGGTCCGCTCAATGGCAGCACGGGCAAGGGATCGTGAACGAGCGGCGGGGTTTATCCCCGCCGGACAGACGGCGGGGATAAACCCCGCCGCTCGTTCAGGCCAGGAACTCGCGCACGGCCGCCCGATAGGCATCCTGCAAACGCCGCGTCACACTTCCTGGCCGGCCATCCGCCACGGGTCGCCCATCGACACTGACCACCGGCAGCACTTCCGTCGTCGTCCCCGTCAGGAACAACTCGGACACCTTGCTCAAATCCTCACGCCGCAGCATCTGCTCGCGCACCGGCACGCCTGCGCGGGCGCTCAGCCGCAACACCAAACCGCGCGTGATTCCCGGTAGAATGGCATGACTATTGGGCGCCGTCAGGAGTTCGCCGTCGAGCACGCCGAAGAAGCTGGTGTGCGTTCCCTCCGTCAGAGTGCCGTCGGGCAGGTAGAGGAGCGCCTCGATGCCGCCGGCCTCGACCGCGGTCTGCATCGCCAGCACATTGCTCAGCAGGTTCGTTGACTTGATGTCGCAGCGATCCCAGCGCTGATCGGGGTGCGTGATGACCGCGGCGCCGTCGCGGCGCGCCGCCTCATACGGATCGACAAACTCCTGAACGTAGAGGAACTCGAGCGGCGTCGCGGCCTCGGGGAAGGGGTGCTTCCGCGGGGCGGCGCCGCGCGTGATCTGGATGTAGATCGTGGCTTCGCGGAACGAACCGACCGCGATGGTTTCGTTGGCTCGGCGGCGCAGTCGTTCGACGTCCACGCCGCGAATGCGCACCGCCTCCAGGCTGCGTGCCAACCGCTGGAAATGCTGATCCGCGAGCCAGGGTTGCCCCTGATAAACGCGCAGCACCTCGTAGACCGCATCGCCGAAGAGAAACCCGCGGTCGAGCGCGGAGATTTTTACCTCCGTGAGAGGCATTAAGTCGCCATTGAGATTGGCCAGCGCCGGGGAGCGTATCATGAGGCAACCTGCACTTGAGGCTCGGAGACGGGCGGACGTGCCGGGAGGGAGCATGCCGGCAGGCGGATGGTGAAACGCGTGCCGCGGCCGACGGCGCTTTCCGCCGTGATGGTGCCGTGGTGCGCCTCGACGATCTTGCGCGTCGTCGGCAGGCCGAGGCCGGTCCCGCTCGTTTTGGTGGAGAAAAACGGATCGAAAATACGAGCGAGGACATCCGCGGGCATGCCCTCGCCAGTGTCGATCAGGCTCAGCACGACCGTCGAGGATGGAGGATCGAGGATCGAGGATGGAGGATCGAGGATCGAGGATTGCGAAGCATTGTCTTTCGATCCTCGATCCTCGATCCTCGATCCTCCATCCTCGCAGGTGGCCTGAACGGTGATCTCGCCGCCCTGCGGCATGGCCTGTTCGGCGTTGAGCATCAGGTTGAGAAGGGCCTGCTTGAACAGGTCGCGATCGAGCGCCACGGGCGGCAGGTCGGTGGGAACATACGACTTGATCTCGATGTTGGCGGCGCGGGCGGTCGGGCCGAAGAAATCGACCATCTCCTCGACGATGCGGCCCAGGTCGGCCGGCAGCAGTTCGAGGTGATTCATCCGGGCGAAGCGGAGGAAATCGTTGGACAGATCGAGCAGGCGCTCGCACTCGACCTGCAAGCGCTGGATGCGCGTGAGAGCGCGGCGTTCACGCGGCGACTGCGGTTCCTGAAAATCCTCCGCCAGCAGCTGGAGGTTGAGCCCCAGCGTACTGAGGTGGTTCTTCATGTCGTGGATGAAGCCGCCAGCGAGTTCGGCGAGTTCGGCGTAGTGGTTGTTCATGGGGCTGCGGAAGCGTTCCTTCTGGGCAGTCTGTGCGAGGGCTCCTTCGTCCTCGACACGGCGACGGGTCGGACACCCACGTTTTCCATTATAGGGATCGGCAAGGCCGCCGCCCCCGGCCAGCAAGGTCAAGACCAGGCATGGCGAAGTGAACCTGGGCAGGCGCCCGTGTCTCTTGCTGGAACCGGGTAGCAGGAGGAACATCGTGATGCTAAGATGCGACTGAACGGCTGGACGGGCCCGTAGCTCAATGGCAGAGCCGCCCGCTCATAACGGGTTGGTTGCAGGTTCGAGCCCTGCCGGGCCCAATGAGTTGCTTGCCGCGCCTGAGAGCGGCGCTGAGAATGCATCGCAAGTGCCCGTACCATGTTGTGGCGGCAAGTTTCCCAACTTGCCGATTCAGGTCAGGCAATGGCCTGCTCCCATCGGTACGTTGGGAAACTTGCCGCCACAACAATGTTACGGACGACGGCTATCGACGCGAGGAGGGTGCGGCGCACGCACTGGCGCGGGTGTCGTTTTTGGAGTGCGCTCGCCACGCAACGAGGCCGGCATGGGCGTGTCGTCCTGGATCCGAGTCGGCTCCGACGCCACCGCCGGGCGCGTCTCGCGCCGCGGCGTTTCGAGTTTGGCGTGCGGCCGGCGACAGAACGAAGCCAGGGCCATGGCGACCGCGGCCGGCGTCTGGTAGCGCTCCTCCGGCTTCTTCGCCAGCATGCGCTTGAGCACGGCGGTCAGCGCCGGCGTGACTTCGGGATTGAGCGACTCCACCGGCTTCGGCTCGGCCGTGCTGTGATGCATCAACTTCTCCACCAACGTGCCACCTGGGAACGGCGGTTGGCCCGTCAGCAGGTAATAGAACGTACAGCCCAGACTGTAGATGTCGCTGCGGATATCGGCGATGTTGGCGTTGCGCGCTTGTTCGGGCGACAGGTAATCGGCAGTCCCGATGATCGCCCCGCCGGAGTTCGACTGGTCCGCGGCGTTCCCTCGGGCGCGTGTCGGGCGCAGGCAGGCCAGGCCCCAGTCGAGGATCTTGATGAGCGCTCCAAGCCCACGGGCCGCGGCCCGTGGGCTTTCCAACGCGGGACGGGCTTGCCCCTGCTCGGAGGTCAGGAACAGGTTGACCGGCTTGATGTCGCGGTGGATGAGGTTGCGTTCGTGAGCGTGTTGCAATCCCAGCGCCGTCTGCCGGATGTAGTCGGCCGCCTGCACCGGCGGCAGCATCCCGGTCAAACGCACGTATTTGCCCAGGTCGGTGCCCTCGATGTATTCCATCGCACAGTAGAACGTATCGCCGGCCTGGTCCGCGTCGCAGAACTGAACGATGTTCGGATGGTCCAACTCGGCCATCGCCTCCATTTCCTGGAGGAATTGTTGGCGGGCGTCCGCCGTTTCCAGCAGTTCGGAGCGGATGACCTTGAGGGCGACGGCCAACGAGGTTTCACTGTGGCGCGCCTTGAACACGAGGCTCTGCCCACCCTGACCGAGTCGATCCAGAATGTGGTAGGGACCGAGGACCAATTCGTTCGCATGGCCGGCGAACAGCTGATTCATCTGGTAGACGGTCAGCCAGCCGTGTTGGACGAGGGTCTTGGCCAGCGTCCGTGGATCCTGCCCGTGGCCGGAGCGAACGGCCGGCAGGGACGCGAGTTGCTGCGCATTCAGCAGGCGATGCCGCCGCAGCAATTCGATCAGGACGGTGGCAGATGCAATCGACATACGAGGGGGCCCGGTGGGAACGTCCTGTGTACGCAAGGCAGCCGTCCAGGCGGCCGGCGTTCCATTCGCGAGGCTGCGCCTGGCGGGGCGCACTGGAATCATAGCTCATTTTTTTGAGTGGTGTCCCACCGGCCGAAAATGAATTTGCGGGATTCCGGAGGGGTCAGTCGGGGCGATTCTCGGCAGCGAATCCTGCCTTGAAGTGGCGCATGTCCAGGTGCTTTCGCGTTGACGGCGGCCGGCGCGGAGAGTTAAATGAGGCTATTCAGGTCACGAATTGGGGAGAGAGAGTCGTATGCTGGAGATCACGCGCGAACAGCTGGCGGGCTACCTGGACGAAGCCCTGAGTGACGTCGAAAGCGCCCGGGTCGAGCAGGCGCTGCGCCAGTCCGAACCGCTACGACGGCAGTTGCGCGGCCTGATGTTGGAGCGCGACCGCGGCGAGCATTCGATCGGCGCCATCTGGCGGCGGCAGCGCCTCACCTGTCCGACGCGCGAGCAACTCGGCAGTTTCCTCCTCGGCGTCCACGAGCCGGAGGTTCAGGACTATATCGAGTTCCACCTCCACACGATCGGCTGTTCGTACTGCCTGGCCAACCTCGCCGACCTGGAAGCACGACAGCGCGAGAGCACCGACCAGGTGCAAGAACGTCGTCGTCGCTACTTCGAGTCGAGCGCCGGCTTTTTGCAAGCCTGCCGCGATACTGACAAGTAGCCGCTAACCCCAAGCGGGAGCCGCGCGTCGGCGCCCGCAGGCATCGGCTCCACTGGCCCCGCGCCGCACAGACGCAGTTTCACCACACCCCAGAGCAATTCCCAGCACGTCGCCAGGCGGACGTGCGACCGGCCACCGCTGCGCTGACGGTCAAAGACGTTCCGTTCGAGCAAGCGAACTCCCATGCGCTTCGCCTTGACCATGATTTCCGCGTCGAGCAGCCAGCCCTTGGAGGTGAGCCGCATGGCGCGGGCGACGGCCGCCGGCAGGAGTTTCGGCGTGCCGTTGACGTCGAACGACCGCAGCCCGGGCCAGAGACAGCGGATCAGCAGGTTGTAGGCAAACGTGAACAACCTGCGCGACAGACCGCCCGTGCGGAAGCAACGCCGCACCTTGGCCAGCACCGAACGGTCCGCGGCGCAAGCGGCCTCGAACAGGCGAACCACGTCCTCCGGATCGACCTGGGCGTCGGCCGGAACGATCCCGACCCACGGGGCGGTACACAACGGCAGCCCGCTGAGGATGCCGTGACCGTAACCCTGGTTCTGCTCGACGCGATGGGGGACGACTGCGCCGTCGGCGGCGGCGAGCCGTCGAATGACGGCCCCGGTGCGATCGGTCGAGCCGTTGTCCACGGCGATCAGTTCCAGGCGATGGCCGGCGCGAGCAAACGCGGTCAGCAGCCGGCTGATGGCGCTGCCGACGATCGCTTCCTCGTTGTAGCAGGGCATGACAAGGGAAAGGTCGGGGCTGCCGTGTGGGGGTATGGCCATAAAAGTCTCACGTCAGAATTTCGGACCGGGGACGCTGGCGATTCTCGCCCCGACGCAAAATGGCTGAGGTGATAACGATTCGGAGGGAAGAATCAAGTGCATTCCCGCTTGCGTGTTCGCAGTCTGACCGGTGCGAACCCGCAAGCGCGGATTGCGGCCGCGGCTACGGGAGACTGCCCACCGGCTTCTGCATGCCCGTTTCGGTGCGGTCCAGGGCCGTCAGCGGCTCGTGTTCCTTCGTCGGACGGTCGCGCTTCCAGCCGCGGGAGAGGGCGTACAGCGGCAGCCCCGCCAGCAGGACGCCAAGGCCGATGCACGCTTCCAACGGCTTGTACGTCACACCGCTGTAGAACATGAACGCCCAGAAGCCGCAAAAGACGAGCGGTGTCAGCGGATAAAGCGGAGCCACAAACGGCCGCTCCACCTGCGGCTCTTTGAAACGCAGGATGATCAGGGAGGTGCCGGTCAGGAAAAAGAAGAGGCAGAACACCGGGCCCGTGCAGTACAGCAGCGTCATAAAGCCATCGCTGCCCTGGAACCAGAGGCCGACGACCGCCACCATGCCGATGGTCAGGACTGCCTGCACCACGAGCGACCGCACCGGCGTGCCCCAGCGCCGGCTCCAGCGCGCCAACGACGCAAACAGCCGATGGTCGGCCCCCATCTCGGAGTAGATGCGCGAACTGGTGAAGATCATGCCATTGATGGCCCCCAGCGCCGACACCATGACCAGGATCGACATGACCTTTCCGCCGTGAGGCAACGGCAGTAACTCCAAGATGTCGGCAGCGATCGTCGAAGAGTTCGCGGCGCCCTTGTAGCCCAGGCCGATGAGGTAGGCCACGTTTACCAGAAGGTACATCAGGATCACCGCGCCGGTCCCCAGGATCAGCGCCAACGGCAGATTGCGGCGGCGGTTCTCGACCTCCGCGGCGACGTACGCCCCCTCATGCCAACCGGAGTAGGTCCACAGCACAGCGATCAAAGCCAGCGCCAGCGCGGCGAGGCCTGTGGGGGCTGGTGCCCTGGCCGCCCTGGCCGCCCTGACCTCAACTGCACCGCTCGGCTTGATGAGCAACTTGACCGTCAGGCCCGGCTCTAACTCCTGGAGTTGCCACGGCCTGGAGGTGCGATCATTCTTGCCACTGCCGTCCACGGTGATGTGAGCACCGGCGGCCACCTGGTGTTCGGCGGGGGTGCTGCTTGGGCTGGATCGCAGGACGAGCGTATCCCGCCCAGCCGTCACCAGTTCACCTTCGTGGATGGTCGGGTCGAGCGGTTGCCCCCATAGCAAGGCGGTGAGCACGATGACAGCGAGACCCAGTACCTTCAAGACCGTCAGAGTATTTTGGGTGCCTTTGCCGAACCGGACCCCGAGGATGTTGACCACGGTCAACACGGCGATGGCCAGTGCCGCCAGCAGGGCCTTGGCGCCGGTGCCCATTTCCCAAATGTTGCCAGCGTAGTCGGCGAAAACGTAGGCGACCATGGCAATGCTGCCGCCGGTACGGATCACCGCCAGTTGCGCCCAGCCGAACAGGAAGCCCGTCAATGGCCCGTAGGCCTTCGTCAGATAGACGTACTCGCCGCCCGAGCGCGAGTACGTGCTGGCCAGTTCCGCAAAGCAGAAGGCGCCAATCAGGGAGAGGAGTCCGGCGAAGCCCCAGATGGCCAGGGCCGCCCACGGCCCCGAGGCGTACTCGAAGACCTCCGCCGGCGTCTTGAAAATGCCCACGCCGATAATGATGCCGACGATGATGCTGGCCGTGTCGAGCAGACCAAGGCGGGTCTGGATCGGTCGAGGTTCGCACGCGGAGGTTTCCATGGCGTATCTTCACCTTCCGGAGCAAAGCCAGCGAGACGGGAGAAGCGGTTGCTTTGGCCTGGGCCACCGGGCAATATGAGAGCAATCGGGTTGGCCCTTCCTCCGTTGGGGGCAACTTGGTGAGGGAGCGCGGGGGAAGCGCCTATCGTTATCGTAACCGTTGGCCCGTTTCCCGCCAGTCCAATTTGCCCCGCGCCAGGTGGCTACGCTAACTGTAGCCCACGGACGCGGGCCGGCCAAGTTCCCTGGTGCGGAGGCAAGCGAGGTGTTGGTTCGTAGTACCGCCTTTAGGCGGGTTGACGTCAAGCCGCCCAAAGGCGGTACTACAAACCAGACCTCGCTTGTTCCTGCACGGGCCACAAGCGAGCAGAAAGGTTCCCTGTGCGCGGCTTCCTCGAACGCTTCTTCAAATTGGCAGAACACGGCAGCACGGTCCGCACCGAGGTGCTGGGCGGCACGACCACCTTTTTGACGATGGCGTACATCATCGTCGTGAACCCAGCCATCCTGGCGTTCGCGAAGATTCCTGTCGGGCCGAGTACCGTGGCGACCATCGTCGCGGCAGTCTTTGGCTGTTTGCTCATGGGACTGTACGCCAACCGGCCGCTCGCCGTCGCGCCTTACATGGGCGAGAACGCCTTCATCGCGTTTGGCTTGACCGCGTTGTTAATCGACGGCCGTGAGATCACGTGGCAGCAACGCCTCGGCTCGGTCTTCGTTGCCGGCGTCGCGTTCCTGCTTCTGACCCTGATGCGGCTCCGCACCTGGCTCGCCAACTCCATCTCGCCGAGCATGAAGT
>DASPXY010001267.1:0-3649 GCA_035637055.1 Gemmataceae bacterium
TCGATGGCGAATGGGTCTTCTACACGCGCTTCGAGGATTTGAAGGATCGCAAAGGTCATGGCGGGTCGGCGGCGGACGTCTACAAGATTCACGTCAAGACGCGGAAGGTCGTCCGCCTGACACATCAGGAGTTCACGCCCAACACCGGCGCCGCCAGGTGGGCCAAAGACTATCGCTCACCGGAGCCTGGTAAGACCACGCAGCCTTACCCGATCTGCAACCTGGGCCCCTGTCCCCTGCCGGGCGGCAAGGTGATGTTCACCAGCAACCGCAACGGCTTCGAGATGCCGCGCGGTAACAACATGGGCTTCAACATTCCTTTCCAGCTGTTTGTCATGGATGGCGACGGCAGCAACGTGGAGATGATCGGCCACCTGAACATCGCCAGCGCCCTCCATCCGGTGCCCCTCAAGGACGGCCGCGTCATGTTCAGCAGCCTGGAAGACCAGGGCTTTCGCTCCGATCTGGATTGGGGCATCTGGAGCATTCACCCCGACGGCACCAATTGGGGCCCCATCGTGAGTGCCTTTGGCGGCTCGGCCTTTCATTTTCAGACGCAGCTTTCCGATGGAAGCATCGTCGTGGAGTTCTACTACGGCGGCAAGAACGAAAGCTTTGGCACGTTCGTCAAGCTGCCGCTGCAGGCTCCGCCTGGCACTCCGGCGTTCGGGCCGGCGTACCGCAACGACCCTAGCAACGGGGCGCCAATCGCCGATATCGGCATGCACGGCTTCAGGCCCTATGGGATGGAGTGGCTGACGCGGTTTGCCCACGGCGGCGATTGGCCGGCCCTCTCCTCCGTGCCCGGCAAGAATGACGCGCCGCGCATGGGTCGCGTCACCCAGCCTTCGGGAGCGCCGGACAACCACCTGTTATGCACCTATTCTCCGGGCAATGCCCATTTCCACAGCGCCCACACGGTGAAGTGGCCTGGCGAGACGCTCCTCGACGCCGGCATTTATCTGATCAAGTCCGGCAAGCCCATCGACGAGCCGGCCGAGATGTTTGTCATCAAGAACGATCCCAATTACAACGAGCAATGGCCACGGGCGCTCGTTCCTTACAAGCGTATTTACGGTGTCGAGGAGCCGAAGAAGCTCGCCCCGCTGGCCAACGACGGCAAGCTCTCGAAGCATTTACCCGAAGGGACGCCGTTCGGCCTGGTCGGCACGTCGAGCCTGTACAAGCGGGAAAGTTTTCCCAATGGCATCGTCCGTCCGGGGGAAGTCACCGCCACCTGGCCCGGGAAGGGCAAAGTGCCGTACCGCAGCTGGGAGGAGGGCAACTGGGGCGAACAGGGCTCCGACGCCGGCCTCTACTCCAACAGCGATATTCACGCCATCCGCATCCTGGCGATGGAGCCGGCGACCGCGCGCCGCAACGGCGCCAAGGCCGGTCGGCTCTTCTACAACCACGCCCGCGAGCGCTTGCGCATCCTCGCGGAGATCCCTGTGCGCAAGTTCGGCGCCGGTGGCAAGCAGCCGCTCGATCCGGACGGCAACCCCGATACCAGCTTCCTTGCCAAAATCCCAGCGGACGTGCCATTCACGTTCCAGACGCTGGACAGGCACGGCATGGTGCTGAACATGGCCCAGACCTGGCACCAGGTGCGTCCCGGCGAGATCCGCAACGACTGCGGCGGCTGTCACGCGCACAGCCAGAAGCCGACGCTGTTCGCCGACACCGCGGCGGCCAGGCCGGATTATGCCGTCTTCGACGCCGTCACGCAGACGCCCCTGCTCACCACCAAGCAGAACGACCAGTCCGGCAAGCAATGGGATGTCAAGGACGAGACCGGCCTGCGCTTCGAGAAGGGCGTCAAGGACGTCGAGTTCTACCGCGACGTCCAGCCGATCCTCGAGCGCAGCTGCGTCGCCTGTCACACGCAGAAGGCGGAGAAGCCGGCGGGCAACCTGGTCCTGGATGACAATCAGCTGCGCCGCGACCACATCGCGCACAGCGTGCCCGGCACCTACTACCGTCTCGCGAGCGATCCGAAAGGCTTGTTTGGTCACAAGCTGCCCGGACAATCCGGCTGGGGCGAGGGGATGCGCAAGTCGCGCTACGTCTGGGCATTTCAATCGCGGCGGAGCTTGCTGATCTGGAAGATCTTCGGCGCCCGGCTGGACGGCTTCAGCAATGACGATCACCCGATGGAAGCCGTGCCTGGCGATCCCAGCACCCTGCGGCTTGCGGGCAAGCCTTTCAAGCCGTCCCCCCAGAACCGTGCCCGCCCCGACGTCGGCTATACCGGCGGGATCATGCCGCCTCCCGAAGCCGTGGCCGGCACTTATGTCGGACCGGATGGCCGGAAGATCAAGGTGGCCCCCCTGAGTGCCGAGGACAAGCTGACCCTGGTGCGCTGGATCGACCTGGGTTGTCCCATCGATCTGGACTACGATGCTGCCCAGCCGCAAGCGCGCGGCTACGGCTGGATGCTGGACGATACGCGGCCGACCTTGACGTTGACCTACCCCCAGGCCGGTGCCAATCCTCCGCTCACGCGGATCCTCGTGGGCATGCACGATTACAACACGGGCCTGGACATGGACAGCTTCCAGGTGGTGGCCGACTTCACGCTCGACGGCAGGGCTGCCGGCCAGAACCTGGCGTCGCAATTCGCAGCGAAATCCCCAGGTGTGTGGGAATGGACGCTCGCCAGGCCGCTCACGGAGCTGCCCAGGGGCAAGCTGACGGTCTCCGTGAGAGACCGTCAGGGGAACGTGACGCGCATTGAGCGAACGTTTGGCGTGGGGTTGCTCGGGGCCGGCCAACCGTCGCGGTGATCCGGTTTTTTCGACGGGCCCTGAGGAAACGGGGACCATTACGGCGATCGACAAGAGGTACACATGAATCTCCGGACCTGGTTTGGCGTGGCGCTCGCGGCAGGGGCGCTGGCAGTTCCACCCAAGGTTGTTCCGGGCCAACCGGCCCCGGGCTCGGCCAAATTTGACGAGCTGGTCCGGCTGATCAAGCCGCTGGCGGGAGAATCAAAATGGGCGGCGGTTCCCTGGGAAATCAGCCTCCCGCGCGCCCGCGAGCGCGCCGTCCGCGAAGACAAGCCACTACTCGTTTGGAGGGCTGGCGGCGGCGACGTGCTGGGCCGGGCCTGAAACGGCTGCACCGAGAACCGCAAGAGTTCTCTCTGGGATCAGGCTGATCTCATCGCTGCTCAATTCATTCCGGTTGTGCTCAACGGCGACTGCGGCAGGCAGGAACTGGGCCGCACTTTTCTCAAGCGCATCAAAGGGCATTTCGCCAACGAGGTGGCGGTCGCCACCCCCAACGGGGAGTATCTCTCGAGTTCCCTCGTCGCCGGGCTAACAAAGTGGCAGGGGCTGCCGGCGGAGGGACGGGAAAAACTCCAGCCCCTGGGAACTCACGACCCCGACCTGGAGCCGACTCCGCCGCCCGGAGGCGTCATTTTGCAAGTCTTCAGCCGGGCCTTGACGCGTGTGGGCGGCGAGTTCGTCCCCTACAAGACCAAGGTGTCGCGGAGCTGGGAGCCGGGCCGGGACTTCGCCTGGCTCACCGAACCCGAGTGGCGATCCCTTATCCCCGCCACTCTGGAACCGGGCGTTCGCCCAGGGCAAACGCACCATGAAGTCCTTGAAAATCAAGGACTTATGGAAAACGCCTAACAAACACT
>DASPXY010001268.1:0-5651 GCA_035637055.1 Gemmataceae bacterium
CCGTCCGTCGAGCGTCCTGCGACCTTCCGTCGGCGGCGTATCTCTCTGGCCCTCGGGGGGACCATGACTTACCCGACGTCCTCCCCTGCCGTCTTACTCGGTCGTCGCCGCCGCCGCCGCCACGTCAGCAGGAATCGAAACGGCCAGCGCCGCTGCACCGTCGTTCCCTCCAGCCCGGCCGTCCGAGCCAGGGTGAGCGCCTCGCGGCACGTAAACGCCCCCGACACCGACAGCGGCCCGTCAACGTGAACCACCGGCGAGGCCGAGAGCAGGCGCGTGCCGATGTACGCCAGCAACAGCCCGCCGACGCTCCGTTCCAGATCGTTAATGAGGACTAACCGGCGCGCCGCCGCGGCCATGCGCCGCAACAGATCGATTGCCTGCTCCTCGTCGAGATGATGCAGAAATAGCGAGCTGACGATGATGTCATAGCCATCAGGTAGCGGACCGCTCAAGGCGTCCCACTCGAAAAAGCGCACGTCCGCTCCCAGACGCACAGCGTTCGCGCGCGCGTGGTCGATGGCGCAGGTACTTCGATCACAGCCATCGACGCCCAAGGCAATCCCGGCCTTCTGGGCTCGCTGCCAGAGACGCAGGGGCACGTCGCCGCCGCCGGTCGCGACGTCGAGCAGGCGCAGCGGAGCGGCACTGCTACGGGCCAGCTCCAGAATAGCGGGCCACAGGATGCGAGCGCTGCCGCTGAAACGATTGATCCGCTCCAGCCCGCGCAGGGCCTCGACGTGCCGGCGCGGATCCAGCCCTGGCTGGTCCATGATTTCCGGCTCGCGCCGACGCTGGCGCACATCGAGCAACCGCGGCATGAACGCTCTCCCTCTCGGCGGACCAAGTACCGAGTACAAAGTACGGAGTACCGAGTACAAAGTACGGAGTACGGAGCCGAGAGGCCGACGTTCTCCTTGGTCCAGCCTACTCCGTACTCCTTGTCCTCTCCGGCGGAGATCCCCATGCCCACACGCGATCCGATCGTCGAATTCCAGGACTTCAACCGCAACTTTGCCCAGCGCAACCCGGAACTGCTGCGGCTCAAGGTGGAGCGCATGGCCGCCAGCGCCTTCGCCTTCTTCCGCGGCACCTTTCACCTGTTCGCACGCGACAGCCTCGACCACTACTACGAAGGGGCCCCGCGCATCGCCGGCAGCGCCGCGGAACTGGATCTCGTCGGCGACGTCCACGGCGAGAATTTTGGCACCTATCGCGCCGACGATGGCCATGTCCACTACGACATCAACGACTTCGATGAGACGACCCAGGGCCGCTTCGACCTCGACGTCCGCCGCCTGGCCACGAGTTGCGTGCTGTCCGCTCAGGATCGCGGCGACGGTCTGGCCGACGCGGTACAGGTCGCCCTGGCCTTTCTGAATGCCTACACCGAGACGATGCGCCGCCTGCTCAAGAAAGGCAAGGCCGCGGACTTCGACGTCAACGAGGCGGCCCCGTCCGGTTGCCCCGCGGTCGATCAGCTGGTGCGCGAGGCAGCGGACATGAAACGCGGAGCGTTCATCGAGCGCCTGACGGAATTCACCGGCGGCAAGCGGCGCGTGCTGCGCTCGGTTCGCTACTTCAACCTGCCCGAGGAGGAGCGAGCCCAGGCGCTGCGCTTGCTGGAGGACTATCGCAAGCGCATGTCCGACCCGCCGACGCCGACCTACTACGATGTCGAGGACGTGTGCGGGCGCGTCAGCGGCATTGGCAGCATGGGCCGTTTCCGTTACGCCATCCTCATCGCCGGCAAGGGCAGCAAGGACGCGCGCAACGTGCTGCTGGAGTTCAAGGAAGCGCGGCCCTCGGCTTACGACCTGTATCGCCAGCGGCAGAACGACGCGAAGGCATTGCTGGAGCGCGCCGAACGTGTCGCTGCGGTGCAGCGCGCCTCGCAGGCGGTCAGCAGCCAGCGGCTCGGCTTTGCGATCGATGGCGGCCTGTCGTTCCAGGTGCGCGAGTTGGGGCCGCGCGACAGTCGCCTGGAGGTCAAGGCGCTCAAGTCGGCGGCGGACCTGTCGTGTGTTGCGCGCGTGCAAGCGGCCATCCTGGCGCGAATTCATGCGCGGTCGGCTGCGCGCGTGGTCGGCGTGGCGAATCCGCTGGCCGAGTTGAACGAGGTGGAGCCCTTCTGTCAGGGCACCCTGGCCTTTGCCCTGGCCTATGCCGACCTGGCCCACCGCGACTGGCAGCGTTTCGTCGGCCACCGCGCCGACCTGGAGCACTGCGAGGGATGGGCGGTCTCGTAAGGCCGCAATGGCTTGCCTCACCTGCGCGGCTTGCCCGGTCAGACGTGTCGGCAAAACGCGCCACAATCTTTATTGACACCGGCGAAATTCTTCTATACCATGCCGCCCGCTTCTGGCACGTTTGGCCAGAACGAAGTACCTTCTGGGCTCACTTCGCACACGGAAGACAGTCGCCCTTTGAGCGGAGACAGCCCCAACGGTTGCTTCCGCGAGCTTTGTTGCGTCCTTCCACGGACCGAGAAAGGAGTCAGGTAGATGAGACATCCCGCAAAGCGCCTGTTCGCAGCGGCCCTCGCCCTGTGTCTGTTCGCGGGGGGCTACGCCCGCGCCGAACAAATCGACTGGACCTACAACTGGACGCCCAGCGCGACCAAGATCACGGCCGACGCGCCGAACGCGGCCGGGAGCTACCTCACGCTGAGCAACCAGGCCAGCGGCAGTACCACGGGCGATTCGTTCATCGTCGCGAGCAACATCAACACGGTGAGCGACGCCCCCCCATCGAACCCGGCCACGTTCTCCAACGCAGGCTACAGCCTGACGCTGGCGATCACCGACGCCAAGGCCCAGGCCGGCGGCGATCCCAACCCGACCGGTAGCCTGACCTTCGGCGGCCAGTTCAACGGCATCCTGTCCAGCAAGAGCGCGATCATCATGAACGACTTCATGGGTTCGACGACGCAGTCGGTGGCGATCGGCGACCACCTGTACACGGTGAAGATCGGCCCGTTCGCCCCGCCTGGCCCGCCGACCGCCCAGAACTCCGGGAGCATCAGCGCCCTGGCGTCGGTGACCGTCACCGAGTTGCCCGAACCGTCCACGCTCATGCTGTCAGCCCTGTGCCTGGGGCTGTTCGGCGCCGGCTGGTGGTGGAAGCGCGGCCGTCAGGTCGCTCTGAACCTCGCCTGAGCTACGCACCAGTCGCCACTGGTTGCAGTCTCTGGGTAGCTCTCGCTTCGTTTACCCATCACCCGACCCAGCGCGGTGAGCCACGACCCCCGGCGGCCCCAACGGCCCCGGGGGTTTTCTGTTTTGTTAGCTCTGTCGCAACCCCTCCCCCCAACCCCCTCCCCGCAACGGAGAGGGGGAGAAGAAGTGAGAGCGCTTTGCTTGCTCCCCCTCTCCGTTGCGGGGAGGGGGTTGGGGGGAGGGGTTGCGACAGAGCATGTTTCCTCCCCAGGATCGCCACCGCGTTCGGTGTCCGTGGGCGGTTCCGACACATCTCCCCCCGAACCGCTCACTCCCGCGGCCCTCCACCGCGGGGCCGAGTAGCGCCGCGGCTTCCTTTCGGTCGCAGAGTATTTCACCGTTCTCGATGGCCTGCTTTGCTTTCCAGCCTGGTGCGCCGCTCCCTTCGCTCCAACCGACGCTCACTCCCGGCACGGCCTTTGCTTTTGAAACGCAAGGGAACAAATCACCCTACGAGGGAGGCGTTATGTATCGTTCCATCCTGGTGCCTCTGGACGGCTCGACCTTCGGTGAGCAGGCCCTGCCGCTCGCGATTGCCGTGGCGCGGCGCGCGGGGGCGGCCCTGCACCTGCTGCACGTTCACACGCCGCTGGCCTCGGTCTACGCCGAGGGGGCCTTCTTTATTGACGAGGCCCTCGAACGCGACCTGAAGGTGCGGCAGCAAACCTACCTGGAGAGCGTTACGAAGCGCGTCAAGGATGTCTGTGCCATCCCCATCCATCCCACTCTTGTCGAAGGCGCGATCGAGCCTTCGATCCGCTCGGCAGCGGTGGGCGCAGCGGCGGACCTGGTGGTGATGACTACGCACGGCCGTGGGCCGTTGGCACGGCTCTGGCTGGGGAGTGTGGCCGACGCGCTGGTGCGCGACCTGCCGGTGCCGCTGCTCCTGGTGCGGCCAGGCGAGGGAGCTATCGACTTCGCCCAGGAGCCGCCGCTGAAGCACCTCCTGCTGCCGCTCGATGGCGAGCCCCTCGCGGAGCAGATGATCGAACCGGCAGTGGCCCTGGGTAGTCTGAGCGATGCCGACTATACCCTGCTGCGCGTCATCAGGCCGATCGTGCCGCTGGCCTACCCATTCTCGGAAGGTCACACGCTCGGGCAGGTGGCGCAGTCGATGATCAACCAGATCGACGAGTTTCAGAACCAGGTTCGCAAGGAGGCCACCGACTATCTGGAGCGCGTGGCCGCAGGGCTGCGGCAGCGGTCGCTGCGCGTGCAGACACGGGTCGCCGTCGAGACGCAGCCTGCGGTCGCGATCCTCAGCGAGGCGAAGCCGCCAGCCATCGACATGATTGCCGTGGAGACACATGGCCGGCGTGGATTGAAGCGCCTGTTCCTCGGCAGTGTGGCCGACAAGGTCGTCCGCGGTGCGGCCGTCCCGGTCCTGGTGCAGCGCCCGGCGCACCCGTGAACCGGGTCCGGTTGAGGCGCGCAGGATCTGGAGGGCGAGGCTCCTGCCGAGCCAGGCTATCATGCTCCAAACGGCTCGGCAGGAGCCTCGCCCTCCAAATACGCCGCCCTCGACCGCATCGTGAATCAGGGAAGTTCGACCGTTTCGCCGCCGTTGATGGTCGCCAGCGCCCGGTACAGCGACAGCGCCACCGTATCGCTCAGGAAGCGGACCGAACAGTCGGCGAAGGCAAATTGCAAGCCCCCTGGATGGCGACTGCGAAACGAGGAAGTGTTTTGCCAGTCCCCCGGCGGGTAGGCAGTGCCATCGGGCCGCTTCACGTTGGGGGGGATGGCGCAGGTGCCGTAGGCGTTGTTCGCATAGGGCCAGGAGCACCATTCGTCGAACTCCGGCACATCCTCACCGATCATCAACGTATTGGTGGTGCCGTCGCGGATGTGGAGCAGTTGCAGCCGGCGCCGGTAATCGACGCGATAGAACATCCCATCGCCCTGCGCCAGGCCGTCAAACGAGCCGTTCGTGCCCCGGTTCCGCCACTCCGTGTCGATATTCGGGCCGATGCCTTCCAGGTCGTCCCCCCAGTTGGCTCCGCTCACTCCCTTGTAGTTCGTCAGGCCGACCGGGAACCCCGTCAGGTTGCCCGCGTCGGTGCGCGTCCCCTGGTCGGCGGCCGTATCGCTTGGACAGAAGAGGAGAGGGATGACCTCACCCGCCACTCCACTCTGACGCAGCGTCTTCAAGGGAATGCCACCTTGCCGGGCGATGGAACCCTGCTCGATGTATGGCAGCAACCGCGCGAGCCAGCTCCAGGCCGCCGAGTCCGGGCCGGCACCGTAGGGACCAAGGAATTGACCATAGGGCAGACGCCGTTCGGAGTCGTGGAAATTGTGGACCGCGAGGGCCAGTTGCCGGAGGTTGCTGGCACATTGGAGGCGCTGAGCGGCCCCCCGAACTTGCTGGATCGCCGGCAGCAGCATCCCAACCAAGGTGGCGATGATGGCAATGACGACCAGGAGTTCCAG
>DASPXY010001269.1:0-3159 GCA_035637055.1 Gemmataceae bacterium
CTCGCTCGATCCCAAGGAATTCGAGCGCACCCTCGCCGAGTTGACGGAAATGTTCGAGGTCAAGGAACTGACGCGCCAGCCCGTTCGCGAGCTGTCGCTGGGCGAGCGCATGAAGATGGAGTTGATCGCCGCCCTGCTGCACCGGCCGCAACTGCTGCTCCTCGACGAGCCGACCATCGGCCTCGACGTGCTCGCCCAGGTCACCATCCAGAAATGCTTGAAAGAGTACAACGCCTCGCGCGGCGTCACCATGCTGCTCACCAGCCACTACATGCGCGACGTCGAGGCGCTGTGCAAGCGTGTCCTGGTCATCACGCACGGGAAGGTCGTCTACGACGGTCCGCTGGCACGCATCACCGAGCAGTTCGGCCAGGCGAAACTCGTCAAACTGCACTTCGACGGCGACGGCGTGCCCGACGGTCTGGAAGTGTACGGCGAGGTCACGGGACGCGAGGGGCCGGTAGCGAGCCTCAAGGTGGACCGCTCGCGCGTCTCGGAAGTCCTCGGCGCCATCCTCGACCGTTACACCGTCCTCGACGTGACGATTCAGGATCCGCCGCTCGATCAGATGATCGCCCGTGTCTTCGAGGAGGGGCGTGCCCGGCATGAGTCCAGCCACCAACCCGCCTGACGCCCTCGCGCTCCCGCTGCCGCCGGCGCGGCCGTTCCGCAAGTATTTCAACATCTTCCGCGCCTCGCTGACCGAGCGCCTGGCCTATCGCGCCGACTTTTTCCTCAGCACGATGCTGCGTTTCCTGCCGGTGCTGACGACGATCCTCCTCTGGCACGCGATCTACGCAGCGGCGGGGACGGGCCGGAGCCTGGCGGGCTACAGCGAAGACCAGATGATCGCCTACCTGTTGCTGGTCCACATCAGCCGCATGTTCTCCAGTATGCCGGGGCTGGCGCACGGCATCGCCCGCGATATCCGCGACGGCAATCTGAAAAAATACCTGCTGCAGCCGATCGAAATGATCCCTTATTTGCTGTCGTACCGCGTCGCCCACAAGGCGGCGTACATCGCGACGTCGGCCCTGCCCTACGCCCTGCTGTTCTTCCTCTGCCGCGATTACTTCACGCTGCCGACCGATCCGTGGATCTGGGCGGGCTATCTCGTGTCGCTGCTGCTGGGCTTTCTCGTCGGCTTTTTCTTCGAGGCGACCATCGGCATGCTCGGCTTCTGGTTCCTCCAAATCGGGTCGTTTTTATATGTCATTAATACGATGAGCTTCTTCCTGTCGGGCCACATGCTGCCGCTCGACGTGCTGCCGGCGGGCATGGCCGAGGTGCTGAAGTTCCTGCCGTTCAAGTATCTCGCGTACTACCCGGCGACGATCTTCCTCGGCAAAGTGCAAGGTGAGGAACTGGTGTGGGGCCTGGTGATCGAGTTGGCGTGGGCGACGGCGTTCATTGTGATGGCGTGCTGGCTGTACCGGCGTGGATTGCGGCATTACAGCGCCTACGGGGGCTGATGGGTTTTCCCGCTTGCGGGTTGGCAGGGCGTGAAGTGCTAACCCGCAAGCGGGAAAAGAGGGAGGGCGGCGTGACGCGGTATCTCCGCTTGTGGTTCGCACTGGGCAAGTTCGGCCTGCTGCGCGAGATGGCCTTTCGCGGCAACTTCCTGGCGCGCCTCGCCGTCGAAGTGCTGTGGTTCGGCATCATGCTGATCTTCTACGACGCCATCTTCGCCCAGACCGCCGGCAACCCCGTCGCGGGCTGGGGCCGCTACGAGTATTACTTCTTCGTCGGCTGCTACTTCGCGCTCGGCGGCCTGATCGAGACATTGTTTTTGAGCAACTGCGGCGAGTTCGCCGACCTCGTGCGCAGCGGCGACCTCGATTTCTACCTGCTCAAACCGATCGACGAGCAATTCCTGCTCACCTGTCGCGACCTCGACTGGGCCACCGCTCCGAATGTCCTGATGGGGGCGGGGCTGATGGTCTTCGCTCTGCTCAACATGCCGGCGTGGACGTTCGACCCCTTGCTGGCGGGCCTGTTCCTGGCACTGTTCGTCTGCGGCCTGGGCATGGCGTACAGCTTCCTGTTGCTGCTGATGTCAACGTCGGTGTGGTTGGTACGCAATCAGAGCCTGTATGAACTGTGGTGGCTGTTCACGACGCTGATGCGCTATCCGCGGGAGATTTTTCGGGGGAGTTGGGAACTGGTGGGGCGGTTGTTCACCTACGTCATTCCGATCATGGTGGCGACCAACGTGCCGGCAAACGTGATGGCCAAGCGCCTGCTCGATCCCGTGCTCGTCGGCTACACCTTCGCGGCGACGGCGGCGCTGCTGTATCTCAGTCGAAAGTTCTTCCGCCTCGCGCTGCGCAGGTATCGCAGCGCGAGTAGCTGAAGCGAGAACCCCTCCCCCCAACCCCCTCCCCGAAGCGGAGAGGGGGAGCAAGCCAAACAGCATCTTTTCTTCTCCCCCTCTCCGTTGCGGGGAGGGGGTTGGGGGGAGGGGTTCTCGCTCAGACGGCGACCTCTTCCACAATGAAAACGCCAACGCGGAAAACCACGTTGCCGCCGAGGGCAATCTCGTCGCCGTCCTTGAGCAACTCGCGCGGCAACGACGTCAATTGGCCGGACTCCCCGTCCCCGCTGGGGCGCTGGCCGATGTTCTGGCCGTTGACGTAGGTGCCGTTCTTGCTCCCGAGATCCTGCACCCACATTTCCGGCGGATTCACGCCGAACAGGCAGTGACGCCGCGAGACATCCTTGTGATAGTAGTCATCCGGCAAGCGCGGGTAACACTCGTCCGCCCGCCCAAGGACGTACTCGGCTGGTTCGTGAAACACGTATTCCTGGCCCGCCAGAGGGCCCTTGAGCACCGTCAAGGTAATGGCTGTCGGCTGCATTTGACGACTCTCCGGAGGCGAATTAATCAGAATTCGGCTACCTCGAGCTCCGCTCACTCTGTGTCCGGCTGCACCGCGATGGATTGAGCCACCTTCTTGCCGTTCTCCTCCCGGTACAGAACCAACACACGATCACCTTCTGTGAGGCTGTCCATGTTGACATCCACGCCATTGCGGCGGATCTTCGTTGACGGCTCGGCCTGAACCGTCAGGGTTTGATCGTCCTCCGTGTGAATCGTCAGGCGCGCCTCGGCCTCATCGACCTTGAGCACCTGCCCCTTCGCCCGCTGACCGGCCTGCA
>DASPXY010001270.1:0-2240 GCA_035637055.1 Gemmataceae bacterium
CCTTGGACATCTTCCGCAAGACCAAGGGGCGCCCGACCTTCATCATTCTGGACAGCCACATCGGCTACGGCTCGCCGCATAAGCAGGATACCGCCGCAGCTCATGGCGAGCCGCTGGGTGAGGAGGAAATTCGCCTCACCAAACGTGACTACGGATGGTCCGAGGACGCGAAGTTCCTGGTTCCTGATACCGTTCGCGACCACTTCGCGGCCGGCATCGGCACACGGGGTGCGCAGGCTCGCGGCCGTTGGGCCGAACTCTTCACGGCATACCGGTCGGTATATCCGGGGCTCGCGACCGAGATCGATTTGATGCAACGCCGCGAGCTGCCGGCCGGGTGGGATGCCGGGCTTCCCGTCTTTCCTGCCGATCCGAAGGGCATCGCAGGACGGGACGCTTCAGGCAAAGTGCTCAACGTACTCGCGCAGAACATCCCCTGGCTGCTGGGCGGATCGGCGGATCTCGGCTCCTCCAACAAAACCACTCTGACGTTCGAGGGGGCCGGAGACCTTGAGCCCGGCGCTTCCGGTGGCAGAAACCTGCATTTCGGCATCCGCGAGCACGCGATGGCGGCCGCCGTCAATGGACTTTCATTGTCAAAACTGCGGGCCTTCGGCGCCACGTTCTTCATCTTCAGCGACTATGCGCGGCCAGCCATTCGGCTGTCCGCGCTGATGGAACTGCCCATCATCTTTGTGTTCACCCACGACGCCATGGGTGACGGCGAGGACGGCCCGACCCACCAGCCGGTGGAGCAGCTTGCATCCTTCCGCGCCGTGCCCGGCCTGGTGGTGCTGCGGCCCGGCGACGCCAATGAGGTCGTCGAGGCCTATCGCTATATTATCCACCTGCGACACGAGCCGGCGGTGCTGGCGCTGTCGCGGCAACCCCTGCCGACATTGGACCGCAGCAAGTACGCGCCCGCGTCCGGGGTCGCGCGCGGCGCCTATG
Organism: Gemmataceae bacterium; assembly: GCA_035637055.1. Taxonomy (GTDB): domain Bacteria; phylum Planctomycetota; class Planctomycetia; order Gemmatales; family Gemmataceae; genus DASPXY01. The sequence continues at coordinate 952 of DASPXY010001270.1, forward strand.
TCCTCGGCGACGCCCCGGAGGGCAAGCCTGAAGTGATCCTGATCGGGTCAGGGAGCGAGGTCAGCCTCTGCGTCAAGGCCCACGAGGAATTGCTCGCCGAGGGCATCCGCTCGCGCGTGGTCTCGATGCCGTCCTGGGATATTTTCGAACACCAGACACAAGCGTACCAGGACAGCGTGCTGCCGCCCGAGGTGACCGCGCGCGTGGCAGTGGAGCAGGCATCAACCCTCGGCTGGGAACGCTACGTGGGCAGGTCCGGCCGCATCATCGGCATGAAGACATTCGGCGCGTCAGCCCCGCTCAAGGAACTCCAACGGAAATTCGGGTTCGAGCCGGAGCGTGTGACGGAGATCGCGAAAGAACTGCTTGGCAAGGGCAAGAAGAGTTGAAGCGTCATCCGGGCACGCCGGTTGATCAAGGAAAAGCAGAATCGTGCGCGCGGCAAGCCGCTCATTCAAGAGCAGGGTGCAATGCGATGACCGAAACACCCGGTGTCGTCTTCCTGTTCGACGTCGACAACACACTCATCGACAACGATCGCGTGCAGGCCCATCTGAGGGAGCACTTGGAGCAAACATACGGGGTTGCCGCTCGCGACAGGTACTGGGAAATCATTGAAGAATTACGGAACGAACTGGGATACGTCGATTACCTCGGTGCGTTGGAGCGCTACCGGATCGAGGCGGTGCATCGCCCGGAGGTGCTGCGGATGTCGAGCTGGCTGGTCGATTACCCGTTCGCCGACCGCTTGTATCCCGGTGCCCTGGACGCGGTGAAGCACGTGCAGCAATGGGGGACCGCCGTGATCCTCTCCGACGGCGATGCCGTGTTCCAGCCGCGCAAGGTGGAACGATCGGGCCTCTGGCACGCGTTCGACAACCGGGTCCTCATCTACATCCACAAGGAGCAGGAGCTTGAAGATGTCGAGCGTCTTTACCCTGCCGATCACTATGTGCTGATTGACGACAAATTGCGCATCCTGTCTGCAGTGAAGAAAATCTGGGGCGAACGCGTTACGACCGTGTTTCCCAAGCAGGGGCACTATGCGTTCGATTCCAGCATACTGGCCGAGTACCCGCCCGCGGACATCGAGCTCGGCAAAATCGGCGATCTGCTCACCTACGATCGGTCTGCATTCGTCAAGAAGAACTAGTGCCGCCGATTTGAAGTTCCTACAGCGGTACCGGCAAGTTCGTTTAGGAACTTCAAATCGAAAAGCGGCACTAGAATCATATACTTGCTAGTGCCCCTTTGTTTCCGAAGTTCGTGTGAGAGAGTGCCGCAATGTA
>DASPXY010001271.1:0-10178 GCA_035637055.1 Gemmataceae bacterium
GCGACAACGGCCTGTCACTAGGCGGTTGTCTTGCTCCCCTCGCCCCTGTACTCGGGGGCGAGGGGTTGGGGGTGAGGGGGGAATAGCCAGGGAACAGTGCTTGGGTTTACCCCTCACCCCCAACCCCTCTCCCGCAAGGGGAGAGGGGAGAAGGTGGCGGTCACCGCCGTTCTTGACCTGCTTCGTTCGGAAACTCTATAATGCGCGTCAGAATGCGGAACGCTGGCGCCGACGACCCGACAGGCAGAAAGAGAGGCTCCCGTGCCCGTCCAGATGGAATTGAAGCGGATCATCATCAACGAAGTCCACGATCAACAGGTGATCATGCTGCGCGAGGTCGAGGGCGAGCGGAGTTTCCCGATCGTCATTGGCATCTTCGAGGCCACCAGCATCGACCGCCGCGTCAAGGGCATGCCGTCGCCGCGGCCGTTGACGCATGATCTCGTCGCCAGCGTCATCGAGCACCTCGGCGGCGAACTGCAAGACATCTTCATCAGCGAGCTGCGCGATCACACCTACTTCGCCAAGCTCCGCATCCGCCGCGACGGCGAATTGGTCGAGGTGGACAGCCGCCCGAGCGACGCCATTGCCCTTGCGGTGACGGCGAAGGTGCCGATCTACGTCGCCGAGGACGTCCTGGGCGAAGCGTGCGGCGACTGACAGCAGGGAACCCCTCCCCCCAACCCCCTCCCCGCAACGGAGAGGGGGAGCAAGCAGGACGACATCTCTTCTTCTCCCCCTCTCCGTTGCGGGGAGGGGGTTGGGGGGAGGGGTTCTCGCTTCCTCATCCCAGCGCCGCCTTGGCCGCCTCCACTCCAACGAGCGGGGTCTGGCAGGCGAAGTTTTCGCAGACGTACGTCGTCACGTTCCCCTCCGCCGATTTCCCCGCCAGCAGCGGCACCAACTTCTCCTCGTGCGGGGAGGTTCCGGGCTGAGACTTCACCGCCAGCACATGATTGGGCCGAAAACGGCTGCTGATGAGGCGCAGCACCTCCCACATATCGTCCACGTCGCGGTCGCCCACCACCACGAACTCCTGCACCGGCCCGAGGCGGAAGTCCAGCGCCATGAGCATCTGTCCCGCGGCGCGCGGTGAGGCGGTCAACAGCTTGCTGAAGAGGAGCAAGGTTCGCACTGCGAGGCCCTCCAAATCCGGGCGGGCCGTCAATTTCGCCAAACGCAGCAAGGCCGTCACCGCCATCCCGTTCGCGGACGGGACCGAGCTGTCCTGCGGATCCTTGGTCCGCGCGATCAGTTCCTCATGATCGCGCCCGGTGTAGAAGAAACCGCCCTCGTCCTCATCCCAGAACTGCCGATACATCACCCCCGCCAGCTCCAACGCCGCCTCAAGGTACTGCGTCCCGCCGTTGGTCGCCTCGTAAACGTCCACGAGAGCATCGAGCAAAAAGGCGTAGTCTTCGAGGTAAGCGTTGAGCTTCGGCTCCGAGCCGGCGCCCCACGTCCGCAGCAGCCGGCCGTCGGGTGTCCGCATCTTCTCCAGGATGAAGTCCGCGGCGCGCGTGGCGGCCTCCAGGTACTCGGCCGACTGAAACACGCGCGAAGCACGGGCGAATGCGCTAATCATCAAGCCGTTCCACGAGGTCAACACCTTCTCATCGCGCCCTGGCCAGATGCGCCCACTGCGGACCGTAAATAGCTTCTTTTTTGCCTCGTCGAGTCGCGCCCGCAACTCCAAGCCCACGGGTTGCAACCCGTGGGCTTCCGGACTGCGGTGCAGGATATTCTTTCCCTCCCAGTTACCCGCCAGGGTCACGTCATAGACGGCGGCAAAGGGCTGCGCCAGATCCTTGCCGAGCACCTGCTCAACCTCCGCCAGCGACCAGACGAAGAACTTGCCCTCCTCGCCCTCGCTGTCGGCGTCCTGGGTGCTGTAGAACGGCCCGTCGGGACTCGTCATTTCGCGCAAGACGTAGTGCAGCGTCTCCTCGACGACCCCGCGGTACAACGGCTCGCCCACAGCCTGATAGGCTTCGAGGTAGGCGACAGCCAAGAGGGCATTATCGTAGAGCATCTTCTCGAAGTGCGGCACGAGCCATTGCCGGTCGGTGCTGTAGCGATGGAAGCCGCCGCCGAGGTGATCGTACATCCCGCCCAGCGCCATGCCGTCGAGCGTGCGCCGCACCATCTGCAGGGCGTCGTCGTCGCCGAAGCGTTTCCAGATGCGCAGAAGCAACCGCAGGTCCATCGGGTGCGGAAACTTTGGCGCTACACCAAAGCCGCCGTGCATCGGGTCGAAGGCGTGCCGCAGGTCGGCGACGGCGTTCCGCAGGGTGGCTTCGCTGAGTTGCTCGGCGCCCGGCTCCAGGTAGGTCGCGGTGCGAATGTCCTCGGACAGCCGCTGGGACACCTCGCCGATCTCCGGGCGGCGCGTCTGCCATGCGTCGATAATGGCATGGAGAAGGCGCTTGAACGACGGCATCTGATCGCCATAACGGTCGTCGGGCGGATAGTAGGTGCCGCCGTGGAAGGGCTTCAGGTCAGGCGTCAGAAATACCGACATCGGCCAGCCGCCATGTCGGGTAAGCAGCTGCACGGCGGTCATGTAGATCTGATCGAGGTCGGGCCGCTCCTCGCGGTCCACCTTGATCGGGACGAAGTGTTCGTTGAGAAGGCGGCCGACCTCGGGATCCTCGAAGCTCTCATGCTCCATGACGTGGCACCAGTGACAGGCGCTGTAGCCGATACTGAGGAAGATGGGCCGGTCCAGGTCGCGGGCGCGGCGCAGGGCCTCCTCGCCCCAGGGATACCAATCGACCGGGTTGTGGGCGTGCTGACGCAGGTACGGGCTGGTTTCGTGAAGGAGGCGATTGGTGAAGGCCGGCGGTTGAGTCATGGCGCGCTCCGCGGGCGAGAAGGATGGGGCTCCTGCTGTTATGATACGAGATGGCGAATCGCTTGCGTCGAGACCGCCGCTGCAACTGCCCTTGCCGTGCGCGCCGCGGCGGGGCAGAATATTACTCCGGCAGGGAAGATCGTCACACTAACCCGAAGCGTAAGCGAGGGATCGCGATAACTCATTCCCTCGCTTACGCTTCGGGCTAGTGCGGATCTTTCGTCCCGGGGTAATAAACACGCTCACTTGCCGCAGGAAGGCCGTCACCACGCACCAGGAAGTGCCAGGTCTCGTCTCCGCTCAGGGCCGATCGATGGACAGCGCCACTCTGGTGACCCTCCTGCGCGACCTGGATCTCTGGCCCGAAGACCACGCCGCCCAGCGGCAAATTCTCGAACTCAGCCGCCGCTTTCCCGACGGCCGCTCTCTCGCGCGCGAACTCATCCAACTCGACTTGCTCACGCCGTACCAGGCCAACCAGATCCTGACCGGCAAGGGCCAGAGCCTCGTCGTCGGCCCGTATCGCCTGGTCGAGCGGCTGGGCGAGGGCGGCATGGGACTGGTCTTCAAAGCCCGCCATTGCCTCATGAACCGCCTGGTCGCCCTCAAGATCCTCCGGCCCGAAAAGGTCACGAACACTACCCTCGGGCGGTTTCGCCGCGAGATCGAATCCGGAACCCGGCTGTCGCACCCGAGCGTCGTGCCGGCCTACGACGCCGCCGAGATCGACGACACCTAGTACTACGCGATGCAGTACCTGGAAGGCGCCGACCTGGCGCGTCTGGTGAAGGAGAATGGGCCGCTGCCCGTCAGCCAGGCGTGTGCCTACGCTGCCCAGGCCGCCGACGGCCTGCAGCACATCCATGAGAGCGGCCTGGTGCATCGGGACGTCAAGCCGAGCAACTTGATGATCACGACCACGCCGGAACCGCGGGCCGCCGACGGCAGCCCCGGCGCGCCCGGCATGGTTAAGATCCTCGATCTGGGCATCGCCCGGTTGTGCGAGGAGTCGGCAGACAGGCCGCGCCGAACGGTGCTGACGCAACTCGGCGTGATCATGGGCACCGCCGACTACATGGCCCCCGAACAAGCGCGCGACAGTCGTGAAGCCGATGCCCGTAGCGACATTTACGCTCTTGGATGTACGCTGTACTTCGCCTTGACCGGACGGGCGCCGTTTCCGGGGGGCAATGCTCTCGAAAAGATGCTGGCGCACCAACTCGATGAACCGATCCCGCTGGAGTCGCTGCGACCCGATGTGTCGCCGGCGCTGGCTGGCGTGGTCCGCCGCATGATGGCGAAGCAGCCCGCGGAGCGGTATCAGACGGCGAAGGAGGTCGCGGAGGCACTGGCACCCTTTGCCGCCCTGGCGCCGGTCGCCGTGGCAACGGCCCCAGCAAGGACTTACGCCGCCAGTGTGGCGATCGTCCCGGAGCGTGGGGCGGCGTTCAACCGCTGGGTGTGGATCGGTGCTGCGTCGGCGATTACCTGTGTCGTGGTGATGTTGTTGCTGTTGATTCGTCTCGTCAGCGGCTAAGTGCGGGCCAAGGGGTGTTGCTCGTAGTTCCGCCTTCAGGCGGCTAGACGTCTACCCGCCTCAAGGCGGGACTACGAACAACACGCCCCTTGTGCTTGCATGAGCGAACGCCGAGACGGCGAGCAAATACCGCTGTTCCCCTTGCGGGACAGCGTGCCGATCGGGATAATAGGCATTAATGGGTGAGAAACGGGGTTCGCCAATGCGCGGCTCTCCTGCGTTGCGGAACCAGTCGATGGACGCCCTCAATTTTGTCACTGAACTGCGCGCCTGCGGCCTGCTCGAAGATGCCCGGCTGGAGCGGAGCGTGCGCGAACTGAGCGACCGTTCTCTCAGCGCGCCGGAGTTGGCCCGTGAGCTGGTCCGGCGCAGGTTGCTTACCCTCTTCCAGGCGCGCCGCCTGCTCAACGGCAAGGGGAGCGAGTTGGTGCTGGGGCCGTATCGCCTCCTGCTGCCGATCAATGCCAGCGGCCGGGTCTTCAAGGCGATCCACGGCACGCTTGGCCGGCGCGTCGCCGTCAAGTTACTGCCCTGTCCGCCGCGGCGCAAGGTGAGCGCCCGTGCGCGCTTCGAGCGCGAAACCGCCCTGGCTGCTCGTCTGGGGCATCCCAACCTCGTGACCGCTCTCGACGCCTTCGAGAAAGACGGCCTCTACGTGCTCGTGACGGAGTGGGTGTCGGGGGCGGACCTGGGCCAGCACGTCCGGCATGCCGGGCCGCTCTCGATCCCGACGGCGTGCGGCCTCGCGATCCAGGCGGCGCTGGCGCTGCAGCACGCCCACGACCGCGGCCTGATCCACCAGCGCATCGAGCCGGCCAACCTGCTGATTGCCGAACCTCTCGCCGGGCAGTCGTTCGCCGACTTTCAGCTGCCGGGGATGGAGGCGTCACCGCCGGTCAAGGTACTGAACTTCGGTCAGACCTGGGCTGCTGCCGCTGCGGCCCGCAGGCACAACAAGCCCTTGCCGCAGCCCGTCGGAGCCTATCTGGCTCCCGAACAGCGAGCCGAACGGCCCAACCCGGACCATCGCACCGATCTCTACAGCCTCGGCGGGTGTCTGTACCTGGCGTTGACCGGACGGCCCCCCTTCGCGGGTGGCGGTCGGACGCGCCAACCGGTGCCGGCGCCGCCGCTGGAAGAGATGCGCCCGGAGGTGCCGTCGCGCCTGGCCGCCGTGGTCCGTCGGCTGCTCGCTCTGCGGCCGGCCGAGCGTTTCGACAGCGCTGCCGATTTGGCGGACGTCCTCGTGCCCTTTTGCGCGGGAAGCAGTCTCGGGCGAGCGAGCAGCGCCAGCTTTAGTCTGGCGACAACCCTCTCCGACCTGCGCGCCCGTTCGACGGCCCCGGTGCTGTCGCTCTCCGAGAAGCCGTTGCTCGCCGAGGTCACCCTGCCGCCACGGAACCGTCACAGGGCGCTGAAGTTGATCGCTGGGGCGATGGGGCTTGGCCTCGCCGCGGCACTGGCAATTCATTTGTTCCTTTCGCTCTCTTGAAAGGAACTTATTTCTGGTTTGTGGCAACGGTATCTCATCCCTTCGGCCGGGCCAGTTCCCCAAGCCCATCCAGTCCCAGTGGTGTGACCACCACGCCGCACGCGAACACGCGCTCCCAGACGTACTCCGCCGCGTCGGGGGCGAGCAGCACGATCAGCGAGGGCAGCGACAATCCGGGCGGGTGGATCAGGAGGGCGTGGACACCGGCCAGGCCCGTTTCGGTGCAACTCCCTGGCGGCAGCGCTGTCGGCCCCACGTCGAGCGGCGTCAGGCGAGCGAGTATATCGCCCATTTGCGGCCCGAAAAGCCACAATCCCGCATAGGCCGAGGTCGCGTCCTGCCGCAGCAGCGGCGCGCCGGGCGGCAGATGCTCCAGACACTCCGCGAAGCCGGAGGCGCCGGGCGCGGTGGCCAGCAGCAAGAGATGGTCGTCGCTCAGCCGGCAGGCGAGGGTGTCGAGGGCGTTGAGCGGGCGGGCGACGGCGCCAGGCCGAGAGGCAGCGCGCGTGAGGGCCGAGGCCCAGTGGCCGTGGAGGCTCAATTTCGCGAAGGCGCTGATGTCTGCCGCGGCCGCACCGCTCCGAGCCGCCGCGACTTCTGCGGCTGCGTTCGTGTAAACGAGGGGCACCCGCCAGCCGTCCCGCTCGGCGAACTGCGCTCTGCGAGTTGCGTGCCACCGATCCAGCGGCGAACGGGAGAGAGGCGCGTGGCGCTGCTCCGTCGGTTCCGTCATGACCGCAGCCGCCTCCCTTCGGGATCGTAAAAGGGCAATTCCATCACCACCGCCTCCAGATCAACGCCGCCGTGGCGGACGAAGAACCGGCTGCCAGGCTGCGAGCGTTCCGCCGGCACCCAGGCCAGCCCCAGCGCGCGCGCGAACGTCGGACTGTGGCGGATGCTAGTGACTCGGCCCGCCGGCGCCCCGTCTTCGACCACCTGGCAGCCCTCCGCCGGCAGGCGGCCACCGTCTGCCATCGTGAAGCCGACCAGGCGCGTCCGGGATTGAAACGCCCGCAGTCGCAGCAGCGGCTCGCGGCCGTGGAACAGCGGCTTGTCGAAGCGGACCAGCCCACCCAGGCCGGCATCGAGCGGCGTTGACAGGGCGTCGGTGTCCTGGCCGATGATGACGTGGCCCTTCTCCAATCGCAGGATGCGCTGCGCTTCCACCCCGAACGGCCGCAGGCCCCACGGCTTGCCGGCGTTGCACAGAGCTTCCCAGAGATGCCACGCCTGGGCGGCAGGGCAGTGGATCTCGTAGCTGAGTTCGCCGACGAACCCGAGCCGCAGCAATCGACAGGCGACGCCGGCCACCTCGGCCGCGCGAACGGTCATGTACGGGAAGGCGGCCGCCGACACGTCGAGAGCGGCCAAGCCAGCGAGGACGTCCCGCGCGCGCGGCCCTGCGAGATTGACTGCCCCCAGGGCCGACGTGCGATGGTAGATCTGCACGTCCAGGCCCCACGTCACCCGCCACAACTCCAGCCACTGGAAGACCGCCTCGGCGTTGCCGGTGGTCGCCGTCAGATAGAAATGCTCCGGCCCGAGCCGCGCCCCGACGCCATCGTCGAAGAGGATCCCCTCCTCGGTACACATCGCCCCGTAGCGCACGCGGCCAAGCCGCAGGTCGCTCCAGCGATTGAGATAAACACGATCCAGTAACTCCTCAGCGTCGGGGCCGATCAACTCGATCTTGCCGAGCGTACTGACGTCGATCAGTCCGACGGCAGTGCGAACGGCACTCACCTCGGCGGCCACGTCGCCATAACTCTCCGGCCGCTTCCACAGGCCGGCGTCGAGCCAGACGGCGGCGGCGGCTTCGTGCCAGTGATGCAGCGGCGTGCGCCGCACCGGCTGATGGCGACGGTCGGCGGCGAGGATGCCCAACTCGACGGGGACGGCAGGCGGCCGGCTGGTGGTGGTGCCGGTGGCGTTCAGGTCGCGGCCGGTCAGACGAGCGCACACCTCCGTCGCGGTGAGGCCGCACACCTTGCCCTGACACGGCCCCATGCCCACCGTCGAGTAGCGCTTGAGCGTTTCGACGTTGTCGAAACCCTCTGCGACGGCTTGCTCCAGATCCTTCTCGGTGACATCCTCGCAGAGACAAATAAATCGTTTGCGGTCGTTTCGATCCCGCTGCGGGAACGCGATGATACGCGCGGCGAGAGTTTCGCGTGCGGCCCACGCTTCCCAGTCGTGGCGGTACATGGCCAGTTCCGGGACCGGATAGCCCAGGGCGGCCGCCGCTTCGCCGCCGCGGAGCAAACCTTGCAGGGACTGTCCGGATCGGTCCAGGACGCCCGCCGCACCGCCGGCCGCCGCCAGGCCGGGAACGTCATTCTGCGGCAGCCATTGTCCTCCCTGAATGTGGAAGCGCATGCCGCCTTGCAACAACAACTCATTTGCCGGCACGCGCCGGGGAGCCATGCAGACAAGGTCACAAGGGATATACTGCACCTCACCCGTCCGAATATCTCCGTTGGTGTCGAGTGGCGCCACGCGCACGCCCTTCACCTGCCGACCACCGACAGCCTCGACAACCACATGCCCGGTCAACAAGGCCCAGGGAGTCGGTTCGATGGGAGTATAGGCGCTCGCATCAACAACAGCGCTAACTTCGATCCCCAATCTCGCAAGCTCCCTGGGAAGGTGATGCCCGGAGGAATCATCGGCCACCACGACCGCACGTCGTCCGGGACTTACCCCGTGGAGGTGCGCCAGGCGTAGAGCTCCGTCGCCGAGCAGGATCCCGGGGAGGTCGTTCTTGTGAAAGACAAACGGCCGCTGCCTTGCTCCGGTGCAGACAATCACCTGCCGGGCACGGATTTTCAGGAGGCGGTCGTGGCGAAAAGCGCCCACGAGGTTCCCCTCGTACAGCCCGAATGCCGTCGTCTCAAGGAGCACCCGCACCCGTGTACCTAAGCGCCCCCGCAGGGCATCCGTTTCCTCTGGCCCCGAACTGCCACGATACAGCAGATGTCCGCCCAGTTGCGGCAGTCGCTCCAACAACAGCACGCCGGCCCCTGCTTGGGCGGCGCTGTCGGCCGCTGCCAACCCTGCCGGGCCGCCGCCGATGACGCAAACGTCCGTGTGGAGGTGTTCGACTTCCACATCGAGCGCTGGCGTCGCGTTGACGTCGATGACGCCAAGTCCGGCGATGTGGCGCACCACGTGCTCGAACAGCGGCCAGAGCCAGCGCGGCTTGTGGAAACGCTTATAGTAGAAACCGACCGGGAGGAAACGGTCGAGGTAATCGAAGACGCGGAGCACGTCGAAGCTGAGCGACGGCCAGACATTTTGCGGCTGGACGACCTGTCCCTCGCGTGCCGGCTCGACGCAAGTGCGGACATTGGGACGGCCATCGACCTGCATCAGACAATTCGGGCACTCGCCCGCGACGCACAACAGGCCGCGCGGACGGTGATACTTGAAACTGCGGCTGAAGATGCGCACGCCGTCGGCGTAGAGCGCGGCGGCAATGCTCTGGCCGGGCGCGGCCGTGACGGTGCGGTCCTCGAAGCGGAACGTGACCGTGCTGGCCGCGGGCGCTGCGGGCTCGGTCATGGCGCGCCCTCTTCGAGCCGGCGGGTTTCGAGGACCGTGTTGGTGCGCACGTCGCGGACGGCGATCAGCCAGCGACGGCAGCCAAGGCGGTGATACCACCGTTCGCGCTGTGGCCCGGGCAGGTTGGCGGCACCGTGGTGCAGTTCGCCGCCGTGCCGGAACTCGAACACCTCCCGTGGGCCACAAGTTGGGCAGGGTATCAGGAACGACATCGCGCTCTCCCATCGATCGACCCGGCACGCGCCGCATCACTGAGGGAATGAGATAGGGAATTGCGGGGCAGGGGGCAGGGTCTGGACGTGGATCGATCAACCTCGCGTCAGTCCAGCATTCCGTCCAGTTCCTGGCGGAGGCGGCGCAACACGCGCGAGGTGGCGATGTAGACGGCGTTCTCGCTGATGCCAAGTTCGGCCGCAATGTCCGCGGCCGATCTGTCGGCGGCCACGTGTTCCCAGCACGCCTTCCAGGTGGTCGGCTGGAATTCGGCCTGCATCACGCGCAGGGCTCGTGCCGTAAGGTACTGCCGGTGTTCCTCGTCCCAGAGCGCCTCCAGGCCGTCGCCGTCGGCCAGGTCGGAGAGTTCGGCTGCGTTCAGGCCAGCGCGGGGGGCTTTGCGGCGCAACCGGTCGCGCCAGCGGTTGAGGACGATGGTCCGCAACCAGGCGCGAAAGCTCTTGCCGCGGTCGTAGACGAACTCGGGTAGTTTCTGCACCAGGAGGGCCAGGACGTCCTGT
>DASPXY010001272.1:0-8032 GCA_035637055.1 Gemmataceae bacterium
GCTCAAGAACCTGGAGGTCGGCACCCTCGCGGCCAAGGACTTGCCGGTCATGGTGATGGACCATCCGCTCGTCAACCTGATGGCCAAGCACCTCAATCAACAGATTGAGGGCATTGTCGGCCTGTCGTTCTTCGGCCGCTACCGCATGACCATCGATTACGAGAAGAAGCAGATGACGTTCGTGGCGACGGGCTATCAGCCGGCGGACATGATGTCGCGCCTGATGACGATGCTGACGAGCGGCAAGCAGGAGCGGAAAATTCTGACGCCGGCCGGTCAGTGGGGCTTCAGCGTCGAGAAGAAAAAGGACGACACCGAGGCCGGCGTGAACGTCAAGGCGGTGCTGGACGGCGGGGCGGCGGCGCTGGCGAAGTTGCAGGCGGGCGACCGGCTGCTGACGCTGGATGGCCGCTGGACCGACAGCGTCGATGACGTCTACCGGGCCGCCGGGCACGTCCGGCCAGGGACGACAGCACGACTGCTCGTCCGCCGCGACGGCAAGGAAATGGAACTGACCGTCAACGTGAAGTCCGGTTTGTAATGCGTTTGGCGAGCGGGGGGCGTAAGCCCCCTGATGCTCCGTACATCAGGGGGCTTACGCCCCCCGCTCGCCGACACTCGGCGAACAAAGGAGTTTCCACCATGTCGCGAAGGCTACGTGTGCTCCTGCCCACGCTTTCCGGAGTAACGCTATCGTTTATCGCGTGGTTGGCCTTACGGGCGGATACGCCGTCCGGCAACCTCGGGAAGACCGTCGCGGACTTCACCCTCCGCGACACTGAAGGCCGCCCGGTCGCCCTCGCGAGCCTCAAAGACAGCAAGGCCGTCGTTGTCGTCTTCCTCGGCACCGAGTGCCCCGTCAACAACCTCTTCCTGCCGCGTCTCGCCGAACTGCAGAAGGAATTCGCCGGCAAGGGCGTTGCCTTCCTGGGGATTAATGCCAACAAGCAGGACACCGCCGCACGCATCGCCGCGCACGCCAAGAAACACGCCATCCCCTTCCCGGTCCTGCGCGACGAGGGCAATGCCGTCGCCGACCGCTTTGGGGCGCGGCGCACGCCGGAAGCGTTCATCCTCGATGGCGAGCGCAAGATTCGTTATCAGGGCCGCATCGACGATCAATTCGGCATCGGCTTCCAGCGGCCGGCGCCGACGCGCCGCGACCTCGCCGTCGCCCTGACCGAAGTGCTCGCGGGCAAGCAGGTGAGCGAGGCGACGACTCCGGTGGCGGGCTGCTTGATCGGGCGGGTCGCGCGGCCGAAGGACAACGCAGCGATCACCTACAGCAAACACGTCGCCCCCATCATTCAACAACGCTGCCAGGAATGCCACCGCCCCGGCCAGATCGGGCCGATGGCGCTCTTGACCTACGACGACGCCAGCGCCTGGGCGGACACGATCCGCGAGGTCGTCGAGGAGCGGCGCATGCCGCCGTGGCACGCCGACCCGCGCTATGGCAAGTTCAGCAACGACCGCAGCCTGACGGCAGCCGAACGCAAGACGATCCTGGACTGGATCGCGCAGGGCACGCCGCGCGGCGAGGACCGCGACCTGCCGCCGCCGCGGCCGTTCGTCGAGGGCTGGAAGATCGGCAAACCGGACGTCGTCTTCGAGATGCCGAAGACGTTCGAGGTGCCGGCGCAGGCCGGCAAGGGCGGCGTGCCGTACAAGTATTTCACCGTGGCAACGAACTTCACGGAGGACAAATGGGTCGAACGCGCCGAGTCGCAGGCCGGCGCCGCGGAAGTGGTGCATCACATCATCGTGTTCATCCTGCCGCCGGGCAAGACGTTCGATCCCAACGACGCCGGCACGGCCACGCTCTCGGGCACCGCTCCCGGGGACATGCCGCTGATCCTCGCGCCCGGCATGGCCAAGCGCGTGCCCAAGGGAGCCAGCCTGGTCTTCCAGATGCACTACACACCCAACGGCAAGGCACAACAGGACCGTTCGCGCGTCGGGCTGATCTTCGCCAAGGCACCTCCGGTCCGCGAGGTGGGGACAGTGCCGATCTTCTTCCCTTTCTTCCGCATCCCGGCGGGCGCGGACAATCACGAGGTCAAATCGCAGTACACCTTCAAGCGTGACGGGTATGTCGTCGGCTTCATGCCGCACATGCACCTCCGCGGCAAGGACTTCCTCTACCGGGCGGTCTACCCCGACGGCAAGCAGGAAGTGCTGCTGTCGGTGCCGCGCTTCGACTTTGGCTGGCAGAGTGTCTATCGCCCGGCGCAGCCGCTGCCGATACCGAAGGGGACGCGCATCGAGTGCGTCGCCCACTTCGACAACTCGGCGAACAACCCTAACAATCCGGACGCGACGCGCGACGTCTTCTGGGGCGATCAGACGTGGCAAGAGATGATGATCGGCTGGCTGGACGTTGCTTACGATCGGAAACCGTGAACCGTGGACCGTGGCGAGGCGCCATTCTCGTTGTGGCACGGTCTCCTGACCGTGCCACCGGATTTGACCGAAGGTCTCCTCTGGGCATGCGGGCACCACAGGGAGACCTGCGGTCAGCAGAGTGGCACGGTCAGGAGACCGTGCCACAACGACGATGCCTCTTCACGGTCCACGGTCCACGGCATTCACGACCGACCGACGAGCATCCCCGCAAAGAACGCCACGCCGATCAGCAGCACGACGAGCACAGCGAGAATTGTCACCTTCGCCGGGCTGAGGAGAATCCCCGGCGGCGCCGCTGGCGGCGGCACGCCGTTGAAACTCCTCTCCACGCGCGGGGGGAGCGGTTCCACATCCGCCTTCGGGGGAGCCGGCGCCGCGCCAACGGGCGGCGATACCGGCTTGAGGCCAGCGTGGCGACCGACCGTCGATCCCTTCACCGGCTCGTCGTCGCTCAAAAACTCCTCGCCGAAACTGCTCCGCTCGAACAGGTCGGGCCTGGGTGGCGGCGGTTCCTTGGGCGGCGACTCCTGGGGAGGCGGGCTCAACTCTTCCGCTGGCGATCCGGGCGAAGGTAACTCCTCCGAGGCAGCGCCTTCCGGATTGGGCACCACCACCTGCCCCGAGCAGGTCGGACAGCGGACCACCGTGCCGGCCTTGCGGCGGGCGATTCCCATCAGTTGATTGCAGTAAGCGCAGCGAAACCTGATTGGCATGGCAACTTCCCGGGGGCCATCGGCCCTTGCGGCGCATGGAAGTGAGCGTCCACTCGCTCCCACGCGCCGCAAGGGCCGACTCAACCACGCGCCATTCTCGCTCTTTCCGCACGTGGGTTCAACACTTACTTGACAGGAGAGACAGGCCGGCGACAATGGAGGAGGGCGGGGCCAAAGGGGATCTTCCACCAGAACAAGGTTTGCAAGAAACCAAGGAGCCGAACCGATGCGCTTCCAGCGTCTCCCCCGCCTCGCCGTCTTCGCCTTCGCGCTGACTGCCCTTCCCGCTCATGCCCAGCCCAAGCAATCCCTGATCATTTTCAAGGACGGTCACTCGATCCAGGGCAAGGTCAAACGCCCCACGACCCTGATCGTCGATCCGGCCAGCGGTCAGTCGATCATTATGCCCGTCCCCGGCGGCTTTTATAGCGTGGACGACGATGTTCGCAACATCGCTTTTAGCCCAAATCAGATCCTCGAAATCATCCATAACGACCCGATCCTTGAGCGCAAGTGGGTCCGTCTCGACCACTACATCGGCATCGGCAGCCAGGCGATGCCCAAGAGCTGGAGCATTGACTACGTCGGCCCCTTTGAAGATAGCCTGATGCGCGCGGTGAAGTTGAGCGGACCTGGGGGCGTCTCGATGCGGCTCGACCAGCGCCTGGTCTTCCTCACGCCGCGCCACTTCCGCGTTGACGGCGTTGGCCGCGAGTGGATGGCCTTCCACTTCACGCGCGAGCTGGGGGCGGAGGCCGCACGTGCGCTCGTCTACAAGCATATCGCGCTCAAGAAGCAGCCGACGAAGGATCTCGACAAGCAGCTGCTGGTCTATCGCTTCCTGCTGCAGGGCGGCTGGACGTCGGAGGCCGAGCGCGAACTGGACAAGATGATGGCGAAGTTCAAGAGCGCACGCGAACGCCTGGAGCCGATACACGACGCCCTGATGCGGCTCGTGACCATCCAGTTTGTGGACGCTATGGAACTGGCTCACAAGGTCGGCCAGCACGAAGAAGTCCAGGAGCGGCTGGCCACCTTCGCGCGGCAGAAGATGGCCGAGCACGCCAGCCCGGAGACACTGCTGCGGCTCCAGGAATTCAAGAACAAGTACCAGGCGGCCAACGAGAAACTGGCGGACATCCGCGGCTTTTTCAAGACGTTGCCGGCGGGCTTACCGCGGCAGCGGGGTGAGTTCTTCGCCCGGGCGCTCCAGGCCATCGCGCAGGAGTTGAACCACGATACGGTGCCGCGTCTGGAGACTTTCCTGTCGCAGGCACGCGACTGGGAGCGCGCGCGCAAACAGGACCGCAGGCCAAGCCAGACGCCCGACGAACTGTTGGCTTTTGCTGTCTCCGGCTGGGTACTGGGCGATGGCGTCTCCCAGAAGGATCCGGACGCGGCGAAGCGACTCTGGGAGGCCCGCGAGATGGTACTGGCCTGTCAGCAGAAAGACGAGGGGGTGCTCTCGCGCAGGCAGCGCGTCCAGTCCTTCGCCAGCAACGGCAAGGGCCTGGGGGCCGACGTGATCGCTCGCATGATCCCGCTCCTGCCGCCGCCGGAGCCGCACGATAAGCTCGGCGTCACCCCGCTCAAGTTGAAGGTCGAGATGCCCGGAGTGGGCCAAGGCACCACCTACGAGGTGCAGTTGCCGCCGGAGTATCATCCTCAGCGTGCGTACCCGGTGCTGTTCATCCTCCACCATTCGGGCGAGACGCCGGCGCAGTCGCTGGGCCGCTGGACCGAACTCGCGGCACGGCATGGCTACATCCTCGTCGCCCCGTTATGGGGCAAAGGCAAGCCGACCTATCAATACACGGAACCCGAACACGGGAGGGTACTGGGCACTCTGCACGATCTGCGGCGGCGCTTTCAGATCGATTCCGATCGCGTCTTCCTGTTCGGCTGCCAGGAGGGCGGCCGCATGGCGTTCGACGTCGGCCTGTCGCACCCGGACCTGTTCGCGGGGGTGCTGCCGATGGCGGCGGTGCCGCGGTTCCACAGTTTCCGCTA
This sequence comes from Gemmataceae bacterium, assembly GCA_035637055.1. Taxonomy (GTDB): domain Bacteria; phylum Planctomycetota; class Planctomycetia; order Gemmatales; family Gemmataceae; genus DASPXY01. The sequence continues at coordinate 5,130 of DASPXY010001272.1, forward strand.
CTGGCCGAACGCCCAGTTTTTGCCCTTCTACGTCGTCAACGGCGATCACACGGGGGTGATGGTCAAGGACACGCGCACCCTGTTCAAGGACTGGATTCGGCTGAACTATCCGGCATTCAACGTCGAGTACAAGGGGCGGGCGGCGGAGTGGTTCGAGGCGGAGCCGGAGTTGATGATCGACTGGATGAATCGCAAGAAGCGGGTCCACCCGATGAAGATGCTGGGCGGACCGGGCGAGGAATTCAAGACCATGCGCGCCGCGGACAACCGTTTCTACTGGCTGAGCACCGACGCGGTCTTGCCGCGCTTCCTCAACGACGCCGCGAGGTGGAACCAGAACACCATTCCGGCGACTCTGCAGGCACGCATTTTCACCGACAATCAGATCAACGTCCGCACGCACGGAGTCGGCCAGGTAACAATCTGGCTAGGGCCGGGCATGGTGGACTATGCGCAGCCGGTAAAGGTGTTCATCAACTCGAACGCGCTGGCGCCGCGCAAGATTGTACCGAGCGTGGAGGAGTTGGTGGAGGACTTCTGCCAGCGCGGCGATCGGCAGCGACTGTACTGGGCGCGGATCGCGATCCAGCTCAAGGTGTGATGCAGGGCCCTTGTTCGTAGTCCCGCCTTTAGGCGGTGAAGACGGAAAACCGCCTAAAGGCGGGACTCCAACCAACAGCCCTGCTTTCGCAAAGGAAGTCATGGCGCAGACTCCCCTCCGCGTTGGCCTGATCGGCGCGGGCGCAAATACACGGCTCCGTCACATCCCTGGCTTGCGGGCCATTGCTGGCGTGGAGATCGTCGCCGTCTGCAATCGCCGTCCCGAATCGAGTTCCGCCGTCGCCCGCGAGTTCGGCATCCCGCGGACCTGCGCCCACTGGGAAGAAGTGGTCGTCGATCGCAACATCGACGCCGTCGTTATCGGCACCTGGCCCTATCTGCATTGTCCGATTACGCTGGCAGCGCTGGCAGCCGGCAAGCATGTCCTGACCGAGGCACGCTTGAGCCTCAACGCCGCCGAGGCGCACCGCATGCTCGCCGCCGCGCGGAAGCATTCGCAGCTGGTCACGCAGGTCGTCCCGAGTCCATTCGGCCTCAAGGGGCACGCGGTGATGACGGAATTGATCCAGTCGGGCTACCTGGGCGAGCTGCGTGAGGCGCATGTCTTCAGCCTGAGCGCCGCCTTGGCGGACCCTGCGGCGCCGCTGTCGTGGCGGCAGGATCAGGCGCTGTCGGGATTCAATATGTTGACGCTCGGCATTCTCCATGAAACGCTGCTGCGCTGGGTGCCGCCGCCGATTCGCGTACAGGCGCAGGTCCACGCGTTTCTGCCGTCGCGCATCGATCCGGAGAGCGGCGTCCGCCGCTCCGTCGGCACGCCCGACAGCGTCCAGGTGCTGACGGTACTGGAGAACGGCGCGCGCGTCACCTACCATTTCAGCGGTGTGACGCCGTTCGGCCAGGGCATGGGCATCCACCTCTACGGCACCGAGGGCGTGTTACAGTACGATCTCCAGACGGATCGGATTCGCGGCGCGAGTTTGCGGCACGGCATGAAGCCGGGACGAGTGGAGGAGCTGCGCGAGATCCCGATTCCGCCGGAGAAAGCGGGGGGCTGGCGCGTCGAGGAGGAGTTCGTCGAGGCGATTCGCACGGGGACGCCGGTACGCTTCACCGACTTCGCGACGGGCGTGGCCTACATGGAGTTCACCGAGGCGGTGGCGCGCAGCGCCCAGGAGGAGGAGCCGATCGAGCTGCCGCTGGCCGAGTTCGCCGAGCAATAGCGCCCGCGTGTGACCGAGCGCCTTCGACATCCAGCCTGGCGTTGCGCTCCCCTTGAGATCAGAGTGACAGTTCCTCGAGTTTGGTCAGTTTCGGCGCCTGTCGGACTGCCTGCTGCAGACGATCAGGGTCGGAAACTGCCTCGATCCGCCTCAACCATTCTTCCGGCAGAGCACCGAAGTGATCCTGGAGCAAATAGCGCAACGTCTCCCGCAGTGTCTCGATCCGCTCTTCGCGCTTCCATTCTTTCACGATTTCCGCTTCGCGCATGTTCCACTCCTTCAAAGCCGATTTCCAGGCGGTAGCCCAATCCTTGAGGTGGGCCAGCACGAGGGCCAGACCCGCATACTCCGCCCTGAGATGAGGATCCTGTTCCTGACTGGCCACACTCAACCAGCGCTTGATGATACCATCTTCGCCGCTGCCTTGCATCGCCGGAACGAAGACCAGCAGCACCCGGCTCAGTTCCTTGTTCTCAATGCGCGTGAGCGTCGCGTCCGCTGACTCCTCGGCGAGGTGGCGCTCGCGAAACCGGCCGCCGCACAGCAGGTCGTCGTCGCCGGGCAACTGGTAGACGCGCGACGCCGGCGCGCTCTTGCTGCTGCCCGTCAGGTTGACCACTGCGGCCCCGAGTTGGTAGCGGCTGCCGGGTTCGGGATCGGGGCGCAACTGCTGCCAGGAGTTGCCCATCTGCACCAGCAAGCGGCCGAACATATCGGGGTCCGGCTCGGTCTGGAACTCCACCGGGAAGAGCCACGGCGGCCCCGCCTGCTGCACTCCTTGCAGTTCGGCGACGGTGTCGGCGGTTGGTTCGCGTCCGCCTGGCCTGGGCGTGGTCCGCGTGTCCAGCCAGCGCACGAAGCGCAACACCACCGCGAAGTTCGTCAGCAGCCAGGCAAAGAAACCCGGCGGATCGAGCCGCACGGCTCGCCGACTCGCTTGATCGAAGACCGTTTCGGCCATGCGTTCACTCTCCTGTGCAATGCCCTTCGCCCTCAACTGCCGGGTGGAAATCGCAGAAATGCACCGTGCGCCGAGAAGCGTGGCGGGCACTTGATACAATAACTGGCGGTCCATCTCCCTTGCGAGGAGGCCCGCCATGCCGCACGTCCCGATGGTCC
>DASPXY010001273.1:0-4466 GCA_035637055.1 Gemmataceae bacterium
GCAAAGACCAATTCGGAGTCAACCGCGATGGAGCCGGAAAGGTGCCAGGAACCGAAAAGACCGACTGCCGTTTCGGTTCCTGGCCCTTCTCCTGGCCTGACGGGGTATCTCCCATCGCTGTCGCTACCTTGCCTCACGCCAACCCCCCGAAAGATTTCGCCGACCACCTCCATGAACTCGCCCACAAGGAAGTCGTCCCGGAACAGCTTGTGCTCTTGAAGCCGCAACATTCCCAGCGCCGTCCGCTCCCCGAAGTGATCGCGCACGATGCGCCGCGCCCTCTCGACATGTTTGTCCGCCCCGTGCGCGTCCCCGAGTGCCCTCGCCCGCTCGTACTCTGTCTCGGTCATCATGCCGACAATGGTATAGAGATCGAGGGCGTGGTGCCGTCCCTGGTTCCTGTCCGCGTCATCCTTCCGGTCATCGAAGGCATGGAGTTTCATCATCAGGTACGGAAAGGCCGCGGGCACCAGGACCGTCCCTCGGTGCGGCTCCCCTGTCGAACGACGCCCGCTAACCGACAGCGTGACGGGATGCCCTTCAATGTCGAGTGCCTCCTCCACCATGTGCGCGTGGAACTCGATGCTCCCTTTCGGCCGCACCCGCGGTTTGTTGATCTTGAGGCACTTGCCAAACTCTCCCAGCGGTCCTACGAGCACGTCAATCTTCACCTCCTGAACGACTCCGGCAACGACGATTTGTCGTTTCCATTGCAGGAATTTCGCTTCCGCCACCGGGACGTACCCCAGGTGCCGGATGGCGTCGGCCACTGCACGGGTACGGTCCAGGTCGGCGAGCACCTCCGCCCTGAGGAACAGGTCGAGGTCGTTCGTCGCCCGCGGCTCTGGCAGTCGGTCCAGCAGCGTCCGCTCCCTCGCTCCCGCGAGGTGCAGTCGTTTGAGGTAAAGGCCAAAACCACCTCCGACCATCAGCGCGATCCCGCGTCCTTCGAGTTCCCCGAGCAGGTCAAGCAAGCTCGTCATGAGCTGGTCCATTCGGTCACTCCTTCCCCGCGTCCCGTGCAAGTGCTTCGAGGATCACCCGGCGCACCTGCTCCGCCGTCTCGCGCTCGCGCTTATCCCCCGAGACAAGTTCCAGGTAGGTCTGCACCGGGGAGGCGACGAGGCCAGGCCGCCGGTCGAAGTAGGCGAGGCCGTCCGACGTCTCCAGGAACGCGACGTTCGCAAATCGATCCGTCTCGCGGACGTTGTCCCCCAGGCTCCGCAACACCTCCTCAACGTCCGAACAGTAGAACGCCTGCACCGGCTCGCGGGCCATGACGGCGTACGCCTCGACCGAACTGGCCCCCGTCAGGGCAATCCGCACCCCACTGCCTTCCGCCCAGCCGGCGAGCTGCTCGCGCAGCACCATGGGAGCGAACTCGCATTTCCCCGTGTACCGGCCGCTGATCTGCGGCGGCGTGTAGTTCGCGGCGAGGAGGTCGAGAAGTTTCTCGGGTTGGAGCAGCCGAAGCGGTTGTGCAAGGGGAACCTGGCCGCCCCAGGGCAGGATTGGAGACCGTTTCACTCTGGGTGGCCGGAGTTCCCGTCTAATAATCAGGTCCGCTTCAAGGGCCTTGCACACCTTGGAAACCGTGGACAGCGTGAGTTCGCCACCCCGCCGCTGAATCTCCTCAAGGACCGCCCCCACCGAACCGAACTCCCGGACGAGGAGAAAGATGCGGGCTGCAAGCGAGCTTTCCTTGCGGTAGACGTTCTTGATCGTTCCTTCCCAGCGGAATCGGTTCGGGGCCCCAGACCGCAAGACGAGCAACTCGCCCGGAACGACCACCACGCCGTTCCCGCAGAGGTCAACTCCGCTCACCCCTGCAGCTTCCAACTCCGCAAGGCGCTCCTCGCTGAGATAAGGGACAAGAAGGAGCGGGTAGCGCTCTGGTGGGGCGGAGATGCGCCGCAGCATGTCCACCGCCTCTTGAGTCGCTTTCGGGGTCCAGAGCCTGCGCGATTCGACCACAAAACGATACGCGCGCTGCTGCCACCACACAGTGACAAGAGCCTCCCCACCAGGTACCCCGCTTGCAGATGGAGGATGGCCCAACCGCTGGAAGTCGGAAAAGGTCAGCGGAGGAAGTCGAACCTGCCCTTTCTCCAAAGCCGCGAGGAGGGCGGTTTCCGTGATGGTTTTCTGGAAAGTCATTTTTCGTTTCCTGCGCAAGAAAACAGTCGTATTCAGGAAAGCAGGTTGCCTTTCTTAATAGTAGCTATTTTCCTGCGCAGGAAAATAGCTGTTTTCCGGAAACAATGAGCCTTGCTGGCCAGCCTCCCAACACGGGTTGGCCAGGTGGCCGCGAACCCTCCAACGGGATGTAACTTCCTGTCCTTGTGCCATTTCCGAACGCAGCCCTGGCGGCCACGCTGGCCAATACGGTGGCCATCTCGTCTGCCGGGACGAGAGGGGGCCATCTGACATCATCCGAAGCCGGGATTCGGACGGTGTCTGATGCCTCCCTTCTCGCCGTCCCCTATGATTTGAGAGGCGTCTACTGTCCGTCCCAACGCCTCTGGCCGACCTTCACCTGACGTTGCTCGACAAGGGTGGGTGTCCGTCTACTCGGCCGACGTAGAGACCAATTCGGAGTCAACTGCGATGAGTAGGAAACGATGCGGAGCCGCGGGCCTGGTGTTGTTGCTGCTCGTCGGCGGTTCGGCAGTCGCCCAATCCGGCGCTCCGTTGGCGGACGCTGCCGAGAAGAAGGATCGCACAAAGATCGGCGCCCTGCTCAAACAAGGTGTCGATGTCAACGCCTCTCAGGTAGACGGCATGACGGCCCTGCACTGGGCGGTGTATCACGACGATCTGCAGACGGCGACGCTCCTGCTCGATGCCGGCGCCAACGCCAAGGCCGCCAACCGCTATGCCGTGACGCCCCTCTCGCTGGCTTGCACGAACGGCAACACGGCGATCGCGGAACTGCTGCTCAAGGCCGGCGCCGACCCCGACACGACGCTGCGCGGCGGCGAGACGGCCCTGATGACGGCCGCACGCACGGGCAAGGCCGGGCCGGTGAAGGCGCTGCTCGCTCGCGGAGCCAGCGTGGATGCGAAGGACCGGAAGGGACAGACTGCCCTGATGTGGGCCGCGGCCGAGGGCCACGCCGACGTGGTGGCAACATTGATCGCGGCCAAGGCGGACTTCCGCACCCCGTTGCCCTCTGGCTTTACGCCCTTGCTCTTTGCCGCGCGCGAAGGCCGCATCGACGTGGTGCGGGTGCTGCTCAAGGCGGGAGCCGACGTCAACGAAGCCCTGCAACCCAAGAAGCCTGCCCCCCGTGGCCCCAAGCCCGGAAACAGTCCGTTGACCCTGGCGGTCGAGAACGGCCATTTTGAACTGGCGGTCGTGCTCCTGAAAGCCGGCGCCGACCCAAATGACCAACGCGCGGGCTTCGGAGCGTTGCACATGGTGTCCTGGGTGCGTAAGCCGAGCCGCGGCGACGACGAGGAGGGGAATCCGCCTCCCAATGGCTCGGGGAAGCTCACCAGCCTGGACTTCGTCAAGGAAATGGTTGCCCACGGCGCCAAGGTGAATCTGCCGCTCAAGCAGGGTGTGTCGAACCGAGGCATCCTGAGCCGGGTCGGCGCGACCCCCTTTCTGGCGGCGGCCTCCACCGCGGACGTGCCCCTTCTACGGAAACTCCTCGAACTGGGTGCCGATCCGTCGCTCCCGAACGCCCAGCGCTCCACTCCCTTGATGGCCGCGACCGGTGTCGGCGTGGGCGCTCCCGAGGAAGCGGCCGGCACCGAGCCCGAAGTGTTGGAGACCGTGGCGCTGTTATTGAAACTCGGCGCGGACGTGAATGCGGTGGACAACAACGGCGAGACCGCGATGCACGGCGCCGCCTACCGCAACCACCCCAAGGTCGTGCAACTCCTCGCCGACAAGGGAGCCAAGATTGACGTCTGGAACCGAGCGAACAAGACCGGCTTGACGCCCCTGGTGATCGCCGAAGGCCACCGGCCGGGCCTCAACTTCCGGCCTTCCCCGGAGACCGTTGCCGCCCTGCATCGGGTGATGCGCGCGGCCGGCGTGACGCCTCCAAAATCGACGCCCCGCCCTGCCCCCAAGTCCGGTTACGATGACGGAACGAAAAAACCCGCGCCGTGAGGTTGCTGTCCCTCGACTCATCCAAGGGAAAAGGACCGATCATGAAACGTTTGTGCTGGTTGGTGGTTGGGGTCGCTCTTTGTCTTGGCCCCATGCAAGAAACCGCACTTGCTGGGGACGGCAAGACCGGCTTTCTGCCGCGCGTCCACAAAGGGCCGGACGGCACCAGCAAGTATGTCCTCTTCGTCCCACATGGGTACACCGGCGACAAAACCTATCCGCTAATCCTCTTTCTGCACGGCGCCGGCGAGCGCGGTGATGATGGTGAGACGCCCGTCAAGCAAGGCATCGGCAACGCCATCAAATTTAAAGGAGGCGAGCAGAAGTTCCCGTTTTTCGTGATC
>DASPXY010001274.1:0-14530 GCA_035637055.1 Gemmataceae bacterium
TAGAGCAGTTCCATCGGGCTGATCAGTTGCCGGTCGAGGTGGACCAGCCATTGGTACGGGGACGTCGCGGGCACGTTCTGGGAGTAGAACGTGTTGTTCGGCTGGCCTGCCACGACCGTCGTCTGCGCTGCCCGCTGCGAGTTGGTGGTGCCCGCCCAGCCGGCCCAAGGCTGTCGGCGGCCGACAGAAGTCCTCGTCGTCGGCAAGGGCACGCCCGCGATTACCGTCGGACGATATTCGCGGTTCTCGTTGACGGGCAGGTTCTCCATGTAGTCGGTGGTAATGTACGGATTGGTCGTCGCGTTGAACGGCAGGTGCGGGCAGGCCAACCGCTGCAGGAGAATGGTCGGATGATTGGCCGCCGCCGTCGGCGCCTGGGCCGCGGTCGTGTTGCCGGGGTAGAGCGTTGACATGCTTGAGCTGGCAAACGTGACCGGGATATTCGGATTGCGATTGGGGAGATACGTCGCCTGGGGGCCGAGGACGTAGAAGCCCTGATTGCTGCCCGCGGGGCCAGAGGTGGCGCCGTTCGCCGGCAGCACCGTTTGCTGGACCGCCGTGGGGCCCCAGTTGGTAACGGCGTTCAGCACCTGGTTCGCGGCGGTATCCGGATCGCCGCGCAGGTTCGCCGGGTCGCGCAGGTTCGTGTTCGGCTTGGTCAGCAACAGCCGGTAGGCGCTCTGGCCCGAGGGCGACTGCAGAACGGCGGTGCCGTTATCCCGCGAGGGGTCGGTCATCGTCTTGAAGGGATTGTGCAGTTCGAGCCAGACGTTCAGCTGGTAATGTGTGGCGGTCTTAACCGTGTTGACAAGGGTGAACCCGGAGGGGTCGCCATCGTTGTCGTACTGGGCGTAAGCCTCGTTGAGGACCAGGCGCGGCAACTCTGTGCCGAAGACCCATTCCGCGCCGAACCAGTTGAAGGGTGTCATGTAGTCATCGTTGTCGATGTAGTCCACGATGTTGACGGCGAGGTGGGCAAGCCAGCGGGCCGCCCGGAAAGCGGCCTGGTTCGGCACCGCGTCGCGGACGGCGGCGTCGGTGTTCGGGTCACGGGCGCCGGTCACCTTCACCAGCAGATTGTAAATGTCGCGCGCGAACTGCTGGCGATCGTTCTGGGCGTTGGTGAAGGCGGTTTGGTTGGCCGCGATGCTCAAGTCCATCAGGCCGGTCGCCGGATCCGGAGCCGGGTAGTTGGTCAGTTTCCGGTTGAGATCCAGGCGCTGGATGACCGCGGGAATGGCCTGCCAGTTCGCATCGAACTCGCTACCGGCCGGCGGGGCCTGCCGCGGCAAGATGGTGGGGAAGGGGATCGCTGGTCCCGTCGGGAAGTTCGCATTCGGGTTGGTGGCGACGTAGTTGTAAGCGTAGCCGGCGGTGGTCGGGTTCCAGAGCCACGCGACCTGCCCGGGGGTGGCGAAATCCATGCTGCGATGGGTCACCAGACCGCGAACCCTGGCTGTGGCCGCGCTGGTCGCCGGGTTGAAGTTCCGCGGCAGCAGGTCGAAGGTCTCCGAGTACATGGCTGGCGAACCCTTGTCGCGATAGCGTAGGAGAGCTTCCATGTCGGAGACGGGCAGGAGGCGGTTGGCAGATCCTCCCCGCGCTGCCGCGAAGTAGTCAAACCCGCCGGGGTGGTTGGCGAGTTCCGCGGCGGTGCCGTTGTCGTACCCTGCCACGTAGGTCGGCCAGACGCTGGTGGTTCCCGCCGGCAAGGTCGGGAAGGCGGTGGCGCTGCCGTCGAAATCGAACGGCGAGTAGAACTGGCCGGCGCCCGGGGGCGGCAACGGGGTTCCTGCAGGACCGGCAGCGCCGAAGGCGTAACGCCCCTGAAGGTTCTTGATATTGGTTCCCGAGGTCTGGGTGCGGCCCTTGAACAGATTCGGTGTCTCGGCGGTGACGGGCAGCACCTTGTTGACGTTGATCTCCCAGCGGCCCCAGCCCTGTCGGCCGGTGTAGGCCCCTGCGTTCTTGATGTTGCCGGCGACGTTGAGGTTGATTCGCCCATCGAGATCGATGATCAGCGGGGCGACGAGCATCTTGTACTTGCGGCCGTCCGGCGCGGTGATGACCGGGGCGCCGATGTCGATCCAGATGCTGTCAGGCCCGCCGGTCCCCCACGGCAGGTTCTGGACGTCGCCGAAACGGCCTTCGGGGAAGGGGAAGCCCAGGTGATCGGCGGGGCGTGGGCGCAGTGTAAGATATTTACCCTCTGGGCTTGTCCAATTAGGATTGGCCGGGTCGTCCAGCCGCCCGAAGAGGTATTCGCGGTGGAAGGACGGTGTCAGGACGGTGCCGTCGGCCCGGACGGCTCCGAGGTACATGTTGTTCAGGTCGGGGTAGGTCCAGGGGACGTTGAACCCGCCGGTGTAGGTGCCGAGGGTTGCCGTCGGGTCGGTGCGCGTGCCGAGACGGGCCGGGTCGCGGAGAAAGCCGTCCGCCTTGAACCAGGTGTAATTGATCAGCCGGTAATCGTCGAGGCCGGCGATGACCCCGGCGGTGTTGAGGACGTGCGTCCGTCCAGTGCCGGTGAAGGGAGCGGTCGGGTTGAGTACGAGTTGCCCACTGGCATTGACGGCGTAGTTGTGGCCGTAGGCGCCGCCGGTGAGGTCGTGCCCGCGCAGGGCGCTGGCGGAGCCGGCGGTGTCGTTCGTCTCGCCGTAGATCAGCTTGCCCAGGAAAAACGCGAGCGCCGTCTCCGGGTCCACGTCGGGCCGGTAGTTATCGGCGGCTTCGCGGAACGCTTTCGCCGACCTCGCCTCGGACTCGGCGTAGAAGACGAACGACAGGCCGGTGACGGCGAACAGGGTCAGCAAGGTGATGACGATCAGCAAAATCATCCCGCGCCGGGCCTGCACGGGCTCGCCGAACGGTGGAAAAGCTCTCATGGCGGCTACTCCGACACTGGGCGGGCGTTTCGAGGTTTAAGTGTTCCACACGCTGGCGAGCGGGGGGCGTAAGCCCCCTGATGCTCCGAGGAATCAGGGGGCTTACGCCCCCCGCTCGCCAACCGCTAATTTCTTCCGTCACATATCCTGGACAACGGTGATCTGCCGTGTCTGCTGTGTCTTTTGATCCCAGACGCGCAGGGTGACGGCGATGCCGGAGACGAAACTCGTACTCATGGCCCCGAGCGACGTGTTGATGGTTCCCGCGGTCGTGGCGCCGGCGGAGTCAAACGCGACGTCACCGAAGTCGGAGTCGATCAGTCTGCCTCCCTGCTGTGGACTGAGGGGGGTGCCAGAGCGCAGCACGCGGACGTGGAAGGAAATCACGTTCGTCATGAGCAGGCTGGCGCCCTGACTGGCAGGGTTCGCTGTGGTGAAACCGGGGGTCGCTGGCTGGAATGCCCGGTTTCCAGGGACGGTCAGGTCGCTGGGATTGTTGAACTGCAGGGATCCGCCTGCAGTAAGCGCCACCGGGCGAAAACTCACCTGGGCGTAGCGTGTCTGGTTGGCGTTATTGATGTTGGCGGGGTTATTGTTTGGCACCCTTTGATTGTTCGTGGCCGAGAAGTTGATGGTGCCGTTGTCCGCAACGACGACGCGCTGAATGCGATAGAGAGCGTACAGCGGTGTTCCGAGAGTTGAATTGGCGACATTCACCTCACTGGTGCTGCCCGTGCGCACCAGGACGTAGGCGACCTCGGCCCACTGGCTGTTGTAAGTGTTCGCGTTGTCCTGAGCCCGCGCGTCGGCGGGTTGGTTAAAGAACGTCGTGCTGGCGGTCAGCAGCGGCGAGGCCGGCGGGCCGGCCGGCACGGGCGCAGTGAAGAAATCCTCGCGCCCGCTGCCGCGCCGCTTGATGCTCAGGTGCAGGATGTGGGAGCCGTAGATCGGGTTGGCGGCGGGGAAGGCACCCGAGCGGAATGACTGGATCCCGTCGGCATCGGTGCCCTCGGGGAGTGCCGCTGCCCCCTGATAGATGCGGATGAAGCCGCATTTCGGCGGATTGCTGTAGTAGTCGGGGTCGCTGGGGCGGCGCTTGCCTTCATGATGGTCGGCGGCGAGGTCCGCGCGCAGGACGGTGGTGGCGGCGCGGAGTTTCTCCGTCATGTCGCCGATGCCCTTGAGGCCGCTGAACGTCTCCAGCCCGGTGACGAAGGCCTCCGACAGGATGACCATGACAAACATGGTCAACGCCATCGCAACGAGCAGTTCCACCAGGGTAAAGCCTTGCCTGTGACGCATACGGCGTATTCCTCGGGGCGAGAAAGTGTTTCGATGCGACCGGGCCATCGGTATTGGTTCGTAGTTCCGCCTTCAGGCGGTTTGACGTCAACCGCCTGAAGGCGGAACTACGAACAGTCAGGCCGTTGCTCCCACTTACGGCGCCCAGCCGGTGCCCTTCTCGAACACCTCGACGACGTTATCCATGATGATGAGCCGGCCGTTGCCGCCCGCCGTCCCCCAGCCGCGCAGCGGCGTGCCGACCTCGACCTCGTACAGGTTCGGGGCCGGCTGATTGACGCTCGCGATCCGGTAAAAGTAGCTATTGGCGGTCGGATTTGGGGCAGTAAAAACGGTCGCGTCGAGAACCCAGGTTCCCGGCGTGATCTTCGGGATCGCGCGCCCGGTGGCGTCGATGAGGATCGTGTTATTCGCCGGGGTGAAGGTGGCCGGATATTCCGGTTCGCTCGCGGCGGCCGAGAGGGGCCGGCGGTGGTAGACCACAACCGCGAGTTCCGCGACGTTGCTTTCCTTCAGCGGCCGGCGGTACATCAGGGCGTAGGTGAGGTTCGTGGCCCGATCCAGTCCCGTCGCTGGCGGCACGCCGGTGGCATCGAACTGGATGTCGTCCAGCAAGGCGAACCATTTCACGGCCGTGGACGTCGTGTTGGCGTTCGCCGGCGCGACACGCCGGATTCCCGGAGTGCCATTGTCGCCCACCCAGGCGGGGGCGGCGCCGGCGCCGCTATTGACCCAGCCGAAGGCGTCGATGTAGACCGGATAGCCCGGGCCGCCAGCGACTGCCGCTGGCGGAACATTGGCTGCACCGCCGGGTGCGAGGGACGGTCCGGTGACGGTGGTGTCGTTGCGCAGGTCAAAGGCCTGGGCGAGAGCGGTAGCGCTCTGCGCGAGTTGGGCGGCGCGGTCGGCCTGGATCGCCTCGAACATGCGAATCGCGCCAAGCGGGAAGAGGGCGAGGATCGCCAGCAGGCCGATGCCCATGATGAAAATGGCCACGAGCACTTCAACAAGCGTGGCGGCAGGTCGGCGGTTCATGCTTAGGTGTCCTCTTCGGGGTTTCCCGCTTGCGGGTTAGCAGTTGGGAGCGCTAACCCGCAAGCGGGAAACGTACCTCTCAGTTCCCCGACGCCCGGCCGTCTTTCGTGAACGAATACGGGTCGCCGCCCGCGGTGCTGTCGGCCGGGTGGGCGGCGACCATGCCCGTGCGGGTGGACACGGCCACAATCGTGTTGTCGCCCCGGAATAACGGGAGGGTGCTGTCACGCACCCACAGGTAGATCGCATCCGCCGACGAAAGCCCGCGCGCCACAACGGCCCCCGACGGAGCAAAGACAATGTCGATCGTGTTGCTGATCGGGTCGGTGGGCAGTGGCTGGCTGTAGGTCGTGTTCGTGCCGATGTCGATGGCGATGTTCAGCGGCAGCTGGATGGGATCTTCGCCGGTCGGCCGCGGCGCTCGCCGGATGATGTAATTGCTCGTCGGCTGCAGCGTCAGCGGCAACGGCGAGGCAAGTTGCAGCCGAGTGCCGCTCGTTGTCGGCGCCTGATTCACCAGCGCGATACGGTGCGGCACGCCATCGTTGATGATGAGGTAATCTCCTGACTGCACATTGCCACTGAAATCGCCGTAGGTCGCGACCGGGTCCGGCACGAGATCAACGAAGTCGAGCCCCGGGTTTGGGTTCGGCGAAAGGCTCGCACTCTGGATCGCCCGAAAGGGAGCGCCGGTCGTGGTGCTGGCCTGAACCCCAAAGGGGTCAGGCTCCTGAATGAATTGCACGTCGGTGGAGACGGTCAGCGTCAGGCTGGTGTTGGCCGGATCGGGGACGGTCGTGAGCGAGAGCCGCACGCCGGTGTTGCGCTGGCTGCGCAGCGCATCCTGCTTGGCGATCATGAGCGCCTGCTGGAGCGTGACGGCGCCGCGCGGGGCACCCGCGTCGCTGTTGATGTTCTGCACGACGTACACGCCGATGCCTGCCAGGATGAGCAGGATGAACATCGCGACCATCAGTTCCATCAACGTGAACGCCGGGCGGCGATGGGGGGCCGGCACAGCAGCGCACAGAAGCGGCGGCATGGCGGTCGTTCTCCGTTCGGGTGGTAGCAACACTCCGGAGCGCGGGCGTCTCGCCCGCTTCGGTGACGTCCAGGCTGCGGGCGGGACGCCCGCGCTCCGGAGTGTTGCTACCACTGCCTCAGTTCCCCAGGCGAAGTTGGTTGCTGATGATATCGTCGCCCGTCCCAAACGTGCCGTCGGGGCCGGCCGAGGTGAGTACCCCCTGGAGCGCGCCCCCACTCGCCCGGCTGAACCGCAGCGCCTTGCCCCAGTCATCGACGATCTCGTTGAGCCCGTCGCCGTCGCTGTCGGTGAATGCGGCAGCGAGCTGGTCGGGCATGGGCGGCACACCCTTGCGGTTCTGCTGCAGCGCCAGCAGCAACAAGGTGGACGATTCGGTGGCTGCGTTGGCGGTCTTGCCCGTGAGGACGCGGGCGTACAGGGCCTTGGGCGTGACCCATTGCACCCCCGTCGGCACGCTATAGGGCACTCGAAAAGTGGTCGTCGGGTCCAGCGCTTCGGCGTAAGTCGTCGGGAACTCCTGAGCGAGCCGAACCTGCACGAACAGCGACCGGGCCTTGGTGCGGTCGCCACCCGCAGCGCTGAGGACCGCCACGGGAATCTCTTCGGTGTTCGCCGCATCGGCGACGGCCTTCATGTGCTGCTTCAGGCTCTCGCGAATAGCGAGGATGTTCTGCTCGGTGTTGTCGCGGCGGCGCGAATCGATCCACTTGAAGTAAGCCGACGACGACAGCGCCGCCAGCACAGCGATGATGGCGATGACCACCATGATCTCGACGAGGGTGAAGCCGGGACGGAAGGGGCCACTGGTTTGGCGATTGTCTCTGCGTCTCATCACGGCGTCCCCAGGAAGTTAGGGTGGAAGTTGCTGATGTCATCCTTGCCGGCCGCGCCAATGTTGGGGGCGTTCGCTGCCGTCCACTGCCCGCCGGGGGCGAACTGACCGTCGGTGCCCGCCGAGATCAGTTGGTAGCCCTTGGGGTTGTGATACTGGGTAATCGGGGTGGTCGCCTTGTAGTAAGGAGCCACTCCCAGCCCGGCGCAGTCGCTCGGGTTGCCCGTGTAGGAACTGGAGATGGTCGCGTACCCATTCTCCGACTTGTAGGAGCTAAAATAAGCATAAGGCTGCGGCTTCCCGTGCGGGTTGTTGTAGGACAGGAAGGAGCTGCCCGCGCGCTGCACGAGGCGATCGCTCTGGAACTCGAAGGCCGTGAACCGCTCGCCGCCGCTGGCGGTCGGGTTCTTGTAGCCGCTCGCCTTGTTGAACCCCAGGCAGCCGAAGTTGCCCTGGGCGTCCCGTGTCGGGATGCCGCCCAGGCAGAAGACCAGGCACTGGTCGCCTTCCAGGATTACCCCGGTTGTGTTGAGGGTCGTCGTCGCGAGGCCGCCGCTCCAGTCAATCGGTTGCGTCCAGTCGAGCTTCGGGAACATCGTACCGAGGTATTCCAGGGACGTCTTGGCCAGCGTGGGGCTCACGCCGGCGGGTAGTGGACTCATGTAGAGGGCTCGTGAGTTGGCCAGGAAGAGCTTGCTCGGCGGGTAGCACTTGTATTCGTTGTAGAACCGCTGAATTCCCCCATTCAGGTTCGTCAAGTTGGTGCGGTCCACCAACTCGGGGCCCTTGGCCAGGAGGTTGATCACGACCCCCGCCAGCAGCGCGGCCAGGATGCCAATGATCGCAATCACCACGATGATCTCGATGAGGGTAAACCCGGCGCGGCCCGTCGGCCTGCTCACAGGAAGTCTCATGGTTGTCTCTCCCGAAGCCGTGCCGCTTGCGGCTTAGCGGACAGAACGCGAAGCCGCAAGCGGCGGAGGACCGATTGTGATTCTTACTTCTTCCCGCCGCCCAGGCCTTCCAGCAGACCCAGCAGCGGCATGAACAGGGCGATGACGATGGTGCCGACGATCAGGCCGAGGATCACGATCATGAGGGGTTCGAGCAGGCTGATCAACGCCTCGACCAGCACGTCGACTTCCTCGTCGTAAACGTCGGCGATCTTGTTGAGCATGCTGTCGAGGTCGCCGGTCTCCTCGCCGACGTCCACCATGTTGACCACCATGTCATCGACCAGGCGGCACGCCTTGAGCGGCCCGGCGATGGTCTCGCCCTCGCGGATCGAGTCATAGACCCGCTTGTACATGTCCTCGAAGACAGCGTGCATGCAGGTCTCGCGCGTGATGGACAGGGCCTCCAGGATCGGCACGCCGGAACTGATGAGCGTGCCGAGAGTGCGCATGGTGCGCGCCACCACGCTTTTCTCGATCAGGTTCCCCATGACGGGGATGTAGAGTTTCATCTTGTCCATCGCGTAGTTGCCTGTTTTGTTCAGGCGTATCAGCTTGAATATCAGCACAATCGCAACCGGGATCAGCGGCAGGACGTACCAGTATTTCACGAACCAGCGTGAGGTATCGATCAGGGTCTGGGTGATCCAGGGCAGCCTGAGGCCGAAGTCCTTGAAGATCTTCTCGAACTTCGGAATGATGAAGATCATGATGAAGGTCAAGATCGCGAAGGCGACGAAAATGACCACTGCCGGGTAAATCATGGCGCCCTTGATGCGCCGGGCCAGGCTTTGGGCCTTCTCCTTGAACTCGGCGAGGCGTTTGAGGATCACCTCCAGCGCACCACCGGCCTCGCCCGCCTTGACCATGTTGACGTAAAGGCGGTCAAAGCACTTGGGATGCTTGCCGAACGCTTCCGACAGGGTGCTGCCGGACTCGACGTCGTCAACGACATCGATGAGGGCGTTCTTGAGCACGCCGGGGCGCATCTGTTTTTCGAGGATCTTGAGACTGCGGAGCACGGGCAGACCGGCGTCCTGCAAGGTCGAGAACTGGCGGGTGAACGTCACCAGGTGCTTCTGATTGCACCCGCCGATGGTGAAGACCTTGCGGCTTTTGCCGCGCTTGCCGCCCTTCTTTTTCTCCTTTTTCTTGGCGGTCTGCTGCTCCGTGATCTTGGTCACGAAGTAGCCCATCTGGCGGATTTTCTGCTGGGCTTCTTCTTCGTTGGTGGCCTCAACGGAGTCCTTCACCTCCGCCCCGGCGGTGTCCATTGCTTCAAATTTGAACGTCGCCATGCTGTCTCTCCAGGATCGTAAAAATCCGCTTAGCCATAGTTCGGGTTGCCGGCTGGAGCCGGCTGGAGGGCGAGGCTCCTGCCGAGCCGCTAGATAGCATGTTGTGGCACGGTCTCCTGACCGTGCCACCTGGCCTGACCGAAGGTCTCCTTGGAGCCTGGTGGAGACCTACGGTCACCAGCCGCGGCACGGTCAGGAGACCGTGCCACAACGGGGGGAAAGCAGTCCCCACCAGGAATCCCGCTCTCAGGACTCGTCTTCGAGAACGGTCTCGCGCACCACCTCGTCGATCGTTGTGACGCCGTTGAACAGGGCGCGCAGGCCTGACTCGCGCAAGGTCGTCATGCCCATCTTGCGGCAGGCGGCGCGCAGCTGGTCGGTCGAGGCGTTGTTGCTGACCATGTCGCGCAGTTCGTCGTTCATCAGGATCAGTTCGTGGATGCCGGTGCGGCCGCGATGGCCCGAGTTGTTGCAGCGGTCGCAGCCCTTGCCGTAATAGAATTTCTTGCCCTTGATGTCGTCGGGCCGCAGGTTCAACTCCATCAGGATTTCCTGGCTCGGCTCGAACTCCGTGCGGCAGTCCTCGCAAATTTTGCGCACCAACCGCTGCGCGAGAATGCCCTCGACCGTCGCGGTCAGCAGGTACGTCTCCAGTCCCATGTCGCGCAGACGCGTGATCGTGCTCGGCGCATCGTTGGTGTGCAGCGTGCTGAAGACCATGTGCCCTGTCAGAGAAGCCTGGACGGCGATTTGTGCCGTTTCCAGGTCGCGAATCTCGCCGACCAGGATCTTGTCGGGATCCTGCCGCAGGATGGCGCGCAGGGCGGAGGCGAACGTCACGCCGATGTCGGAGTTGATCGGCACCTGGACAATCCCGTCGATCTCGTACTCGACGGGATCCTCGGTCGTGATGATCTTCTCGGTGATCTCGTTGAGTTCGTTGAGGGCGCTGTAGAGGGTGGTGGTCTTGCCGCAGCCGGTCGGGCCGGTCACCAGGGCGATGCCGTTGGGCCGGTGGATCAATTCGCGGAACTGCTCGAGCGTGCGGCTATCCATGCCGACCTTGGTGATGTCGAGGTTGACCACGCTGCGGTCGAGGATACGGATGACGACGCCCTCGCCGAACATGGTCGGCAGCACGCTGACGCGCATGTCCACCTGGTTGCCGCCGACGTTCAGTTCGATGCGGCCGTCCTGCGGCAGACGGCGCTCGGCGATGTCGAGGTTCGCCATGACCTTGATGCGGCTGCTGATCGCCGTCGCCAGGTGGCGCGGCGGCGGCACCATTTCATACAGGATGCCGTCGCAGCGCATGCGGATCTTGTACTCATCCTCGAACGGCTCGAAGTGAATGTCCGAGGCGTGGTCCTTGATGCCCAGCAGCATCACCATGTTGAGCAGTTTGCGGACGGGGGCTGCATCCTGGACTTCCATGAGGCTGGCGAGGTCGATACTGGTCTCGCGGCCCTTGCTGACCTTGAGGTCGGGGTCGGCCTCCAGTTCCTTGATGATGTCAACAATCGACTCTTCCTTGCCCAGGTAGATCTTGGCGAGCGCCTCGGTGATGGCGGCCTGCGGGGTGAGCGATGCCTGCACTTCCTTGATCCCGAGGAAGTTGCGCAGGTCGTCGAGCGAGGCGAGATTCGCCGGATCGCTGATGGCGACACTCAGAATATCGTCCTTGTAGCTGAGGGGAACGAGTTTGTAGGTGGTCGCCATCGTCTCGGGGACGAGGGCGAGCGCCTCGGCCGTGGGCTTCGCCTCCTGCAGGTTGACGACCTTGAGGCTGTGCTGCTCGGCGAGGGCCTGAAGCAGCTGATCCTCGGTGATCATGCCGCGCGCCAGCACCGCCTGACCGAGGAGGACGCCGCTATTCTTGGCCTCGTCGAGGAGTTCCCAGAGCTGGTCGTCGTCGATGAACCCGAGGTCGACCATCACCTGGCCGATCTTGCGGCCGCCGCTCCCACCACCACCGCCCCCTGCTTTGCCGGCGGGCTTCTTGGCGGGGACGGGCTTTTTGGCGGCTGGGGCCTTGGGCTTGTCGGCAATCTTGTCGGCAGCCTTCTCTTCGGCGGGTTTGGCCTCAGGTTTCCCCTCGGCCGGCTTCGCAGGGGCCTTGCCGTCAATGGGCTTGGCGGGCTGTCTGCCGTCAGCGGTTTTGGCGGCGGGCTTCTCCGCGGGCTTGGTCGGGCCGCTGCTGACGAGTTTGCCCATTGCCGGCTTGTCGGTCGGCGGCGTCTTGCCGGGGACGGCAGGTTTGGCGGCTGCCGGCTTGTTCACGGGCGGAGTGCCGTCCGACTGGGGTTTCTTGCCGGGGGTCGGATCGTTCGGAGTGGCCATGCGCTCTCGAATCCTGAATGAAGTTTGCAAAAACGCTGGGGAACCGCGGGCGAGGGCAATGCTGGCGAGCGGGGGGCGTAAGCCCCCTGATGCTCCGAGGTTATCAGGGGGCTTACGCCCCCCGCTCGCCGATCGTTAATCGTCGTCGTCGCCGCCGGCGCCGAGGGCCCCCTTGAGTTGCTTTTTCAGTTGGTTGCCGGCGAGTTTCCCCGCCAGGCCCAGGCCCTTCTTGAGCAGGCCGCCGCCCTTGGGCCGGTCGTCATCGTCATCCTCGTCATCGTCGTCATCGTCATCGTCGTCCTCATCCTCGTCCTCGTCGAGTTCACCGCGCTCGGCCTGCATGATGCGCTTGGCCAGATCCTGAGGCTTCGCCGCCTTGAGGAGCACATCTTCCTTGAGGATGACACCGGCCTTCCAAAGGGTGAAGAGGTGGTCGTCGAGGAGGAACATGCCGTCCTTGGCGCCGGTCTGGATGCTGGAGTCGATGCGATACGACTTGTTCTCGCGGATCAAGTTCTGAATGGCCGGCGTCACGACCATCATCTCGTACGCCGCGATGACGCCCTCGGGCTGCTTCGGCAGCAGCGTCTGCGACAGCACGCCGATCAGGGCGGTCGAGAGCTGCGTGCGGATCTGGTCTTGAGCGTCCTTGGGGAAGACGTCGATGATGCGGTTGACCGTACTGGCCGCCCCGGCTGTGTGCAGCGTACCGAAGACGATGTGCCCGGTCTCGGCCGCCTCGATGGCCGCATGGATCGTTTCCAGGTCACGCATTTCGCCGACGAGGATGATATCCGGGGCCATACGCAGGGCGCGGCGAATGCCCTCCTTGAAGTCGGGGACATCGACGCCGATCTCGCGCTGGTTGACCAGGCTTTTCTTGTGCTTGTGGTAGTACTCGATCGGGTCTTCGAGGGTAATGATGTGGCGGTCGTAATTCTCGTTGAGGAAGTTGATCATGCTGGCCAGGCTGGTCGTCTTGCCGGAGCCGGTCGGCCCGGTCACCAGGAGCAGCCCGCGCGGCCGCACGATCAAACGCTTGACCACCTCGGGCATGCCGATCTGTTCAAACGTGAGGAACTCGTTGGGAATGCGCCGCATCACGATGCCGATGTTGCCGCGCTGCTTGAAGACCGCGGTGCGGAAGCGATAACCGTCGGTGAACTCGATGGCGAAGTCGCAGCCGCCTTTTTCTTGCAATTCCTGCTGGCAGCGATCGGGCGTGATGCTCTTCATGATCGCCGTGGTGTCGTCATTGTCGAGAATCTTCGTCTCCAGGAGGCGCAGGCGTCCGCCCTTTTTGAGGCAGGGTTGACTGCCCACCGTGATGAAGAG
Source organism: Gemmataceae bacterium (assembly GCA_035637055.1). Lineage (GTDB taxonomy): Bacteria > Planctomycetota > Planctomycetia > Gemmatales > Gemmataceae > DASPXY01. Next base: position 13,026 of record DASPXY010001274.1, read on the forward strand.
GTCGGCGGCCTTGGCCTGGATGACGGTGGCGAGAAGTTTATCGATGACGGGTGTGGCCACTGACGATCTCTCCCACGCGAGTTGGGGCTGCCAATCCCTTGAGGTAGGCTGAAGAGTCTGACCTCGAAGCGCACCGAGATGGCAACCGACTTCCCGATCGGATCGGGGGAAGTACACAGCGCCCGAAGATCGGGCAAAACACAGAATGGGCAACTGGCTCGTTGGTTATTATCCTGCCTGAGCAGGAACAATCAACATTTTCGCGCAAAAAAGCGCAATTTGGGGCCGCCCTGGCCGACTACCTTTTCATCTGGTTGGTGACCGACCCTGGCCGCGCAGCCCCGTTCCGATCTCGCTTCGCTCGCACTGCCGGCTTTCTCCGCCTGCCTTTCCTCTTCACCCTCCGCCGCCGAGCAGCACTTCCCGCGCGCGCCGACCTGTTCTCAATTTGATACAGGGACGCAATCCACACACGGCGCGAACAGCACGCCCGGAGTGTTGGGGGCACTGCGCGCGCGACCGAAAGATGCGGGCATCTCAACCGTTTTCGTCGTGGTGGCAGATGCTGAGCACCTCTTCGAGGGTCGTCACGCCCGCAACCGCTTTGGCAACACCGTCTTCGAGCAGGGTACGCATCCCGAGCAGGCGGGACTGGCGGCGAATGGTCTGGGTGGGTTCGCGGTTGAAGGTCATGTCGCGGAGCGAGCCGTTCATGCGCAGCATTTCATAGATGCCTTTCCGGCCGCGATAGCCGGTGTGATTACAGTAGGAGCAGCCACGGCCGCGCATGAAGTTGGCGGCAGCCGCCTGGGACGGAGTCAGACCCGCAGCCTTGATTTCCGCCGCCGGGGGCTTGTCCGGTTCCTTGCACTTGGCACAAACGAGGCGGACGAGACGCTGGGCCATGATGGCGATGATGCTGCTGGCGATGAGGAAGGGCGGCACCCCGATATCGCCCAGACGTGTAATGGCACTGGGCGCATCGTTGGTGTGCAACGTGCTGAAAACCAAGTGTCCCGTCAAACTGGCCTGCACGGCGATCTCCGCCGTCTCCTTGTCGCGGATCTCCCCCACGAGAATGATGTTGGGGGCCTGCCGCAACATGGCTCGGATGATGCGCGCGAAGTCCAGTCCGATGTGGTGCTTGACCTCGACCTGGTTGATGCCCGGCAGGTAATACTCCACGGGGTCTTCGGCAGTAATGATCTTTCGATCAGGTCGGTTCAGTTCATTGAGGGCGGCGTAGAGAGTTGTCGTCTTGCCCGAGCCGGTCGGTCCGGTCACGAGGAAGATACCGTTGGGTCGCTTGATGATCGTCTGGAACCGTTTGTAGTCATCCTCACCGAAGCCGAGATCTTTAATGGACATCTGGATATTCGTGCGATCCAGGATGCGCATGACCGTCGATTGGCCGTGGCTCGTCGGCAGCAGGCTGACGCGCAGGTCGAAGTGCTTACCTCCGATGGTGACTTTGATACGCCCGTCCTGCGGGCGTCTCTTTTCGG
>DASPXY010001275.1:0-5334 GCA_035637055.1 Gemmataceae bacterium
TGAATGGCGTCACTATGCTGCTGGAAAAGGGCATCAGCCTGCGCGGCGATCACCGGCGGGGGAGGAACTTCTGGCTGTCGTGTTGCGCTCATTTCGCATCCGTTAAGTCAGGTTCGCAGAGCGGGCAAGGACTTGCTTGCGCGCAGGGGAGTGCGACGGTTCGACCACGGTCGTCATGCCACAAGGCCTCGGTGGAGGAACAGGGCACCATCGCCGCTCGCGCCGGCCGCGATTCAGCCCTCACGATAACCGTAGCACGCGATCTACCGTGGCGGCCGATTTCGCCTGAGAATTTCCTCGATTGCCGCACGGCCACAGAATTCGTGCTTGAGAAGACGTCGTGCCGGGGCGCTTGCTGTTTCCGCCCACGGGGCAATAACATCCCTGGGAGCCCGAAGCGCCAGCGAGGACGGTCCTCGCTGGCGCTTCGGGCTCCCAAGCAGGCTAACCCGCAAGCGGGACAGCGAGGCCATTGAGCACTACTCATGATCGACTTCCACGAAGTCCTCGACCCGAGCACGGGGGAGCGCAGCCTGGAAGTGCCCGTCAGCGGACCGGCGCTGCTGGACTGTCCCCTGTTCAACAAGGGCAGCGCTTTTCCCGATCACGAACGGCGCGCTCTCGGATTGCTTGGACTGTTGCCGCCGCACGTCGGCACCATCGAGGAACAGGTCGCTCGCCGCTCGCGCGAGTATCGCCAGAAGACGAGCGACCTGGGACGGCACATCTTCCTGCGCGACCTGCAGGATCGGAACGAGACCCTCTTTTACCGTCTATTGCAAGACCACCTCACCGAGATGCTGCCGATCATCTACACGCCGGTGGTCGGCGACGCCTGCCGGCAGTTCAGCCTGATCTATCGCAAGCCGCGCGGGCTGTTCCTCTCCTACCCCGATCGGGCTCACCTCGACACGATTCTCAGCCATCGCCCGCATCGCGACGTGGACGTGATTGTGGCGACCGATGGCGAACGCATCCTCGGCCTGGGCGACCAGGGCGTCGGCGGCATGGGCATCCCGGTCGGCAAGTTGTCGATCTACACGCTCTGCGGCGGCATCCACCCCGGGCGCACACTGCCAATCTTGCTCGACGCCGGCACGGATAACCCGGAACTGCTGCGCGATCCACTCTACCTCGGCTGGAAGCACGAGCGCATCCGCGGCGCCGAGTACGACGCCTTTATTGAGGCTTTTGTGGAGAGCGTAAAGCGGCATTTGCCCAGCGTGCTGTTGCAGTGGGAGGACTTCGCCCAGGCGAACGCGCGCCGCCTGCTGGACTGCTACCGCGATCGGCTGTGCAGTTTCAACGACGACATTCAAGGGACGGCGGCGGTCGTACTTGGCGTGTTGTTGGCGGCAGCCAGGGCGACGGGCGTAAAGTTGACGGAACAACGTCTGGTGATCCTTGGGGCCGGCTCGGCGGGGACGGGGATCGCGGACATGGTCGTGGTGGCCATGCAGAGCGCCGGGTTGAGCGCGGCCGAGGCATGCTCCCGGGTGTGGCTGGTGGACCGGCACGGTCTGTTGTTGGCGGACATGCCGGGCCTGACGCCGCCGCAACAATGTTATGCCCGTGCGCAAGAGCATGTTCCCGGTTGGGAACGTGGTGCGGATGGGGCCCTTACGTTGGCCGAGGTGGTGCGGCGAGTGCGGCCGACGGCGCTCATCGGCGTGTGCGGTCAACCGGGGGTTTTCACCGAGGAGACGGTGCGCGCGATGGCCGCCGGCGTCGAGCGGCCGGTGATTCTGCCGCTCTCCAACCCGACCTCCAAGAGCGAGGCGCTGCCGGTGGATCTGCTGACGTGGACCGACGGGCGAGCGCTGGTCGCGACGGGCAGCCCGTTCGCGGACGTGGTGCAGGGTGGCCGTATCCATGCGATTGCCCAGTGCAACAACGCCTACGTCTTTCCGGGTGTGGGGCTGGGCGTGATCGCCGCGGGCGCCCGCCGGGTCAGCAACGAGATGTTCCTGGCGGCGGCGCGAGCGCTGGCGGAGTTTGCCCCGACCGCCTGGGATCCGACCGGCGCCCTGCTGCCGGCGCTGGCGGAGTTGCGCCGGGTGTCGCGGCAGGTGGCCCTGGCGGTCGCGACCGAGGCGCAGCGGCAGGGACTGGCGGAGCAGATCACCCCCGAGGAGCTGGCGCGGCGGATCGACGCCCGCCGCTGGGAGCCGCGCTATCTGCCGGTCCGGCAGCGCGGGGCGGTCGGGTCGTGAATGTGTGTCGTGTTCTTGAGGCAACTTACGCTCTCCATGTGGGGGACCAGGAGCCCGAAGCGCCAGCGAGGACGGTCCTCGCTGGCGCTTCGGGCTCCCACAGCAGACCTTTCCCCCGGCGTTCGCCTGTTGAGCGTTCGCTTCATCCTCACACCAAGGAGCCTCGAGAATGCAACTTTCCTGTCTTCTGATCCCTGCGTTGGGCCTGCTCTGCCCGCAACCCCAGGCCGGCGCCGTGTCGAATGGCGGCGGCCTCGTCAGGCCCCTCGCCGGCGCGGCGACGCAGCCCATCGAGTCGCCCGCCTTCAGTGCCGACGGCAAACTGCTGGCCTTCCGGGTCGGCAATTCGATCCACCTCTGGGACTTGACCCGAGGGGAACAGCGACACGTCCTCCCCTTGCCGAAAGGGATGCGGCAGCATCTGCAATTGACCTTCAGCCCGGACAGCAAAATCCTGCTGGCGCCCGCCAATTATCCGAGTCTGCTGCGCTGGGACGCGACGACAGGCAAGGAACTGCCCTGGCCATCGGCGGCCGCCCTGAACGGCCCCTTCATTGTGAGCGCCGACGGCAAGAGGATCCTGGCCGCACACGGTAACAGCGTCGCCCAGTGGGATATCGCGGCGGGAACCTTCGGCGGCATTGTGACTCCGGAATATCCTGAGAAGATCCGGGCGCTGGCCCAGGCCGCGGATGGAGCGTTGTTGGTCGTCGCCGGCAAGACGGTGTACACCGTGCGGCGGTGCCCGAAAGGCAGTGAGTTCACCTTGCCGTATGACGCCCTCGACGCGGTCACGTTCAGCCCGGACGGCCGCTGGTTGGTCGTCGCGCACTCCGGTTGCCCCAAAGCGGGGGGTTCGTCCGTCGCCCTGTGGGATGTGGCGCAGCGCAAGAAGGTGGCCGACCTGGTCCTGCGTGTCGATCTGCGGCAGGGCAATTCGTTCGCCTTCACGCCTGACAGCGCGACCCTGGCCGTCAACGGAAGAACGGTCAGCCTGTTCGAGACGACTTCCGGTCGAGAGATCCGCTCGCTACGGACCGAAGGTGTCCGGCGTGGCGGGGCCGTGGCGTTCCAGCCAGGCACGAGGGCACTGCTCGTGAGCAATCCGGACGGGACCGTCACCTTCTGGTCTCTGGGCTGCAAGGGAGCATCGCCCCGGGCTACCTTGGGATACTTTCGGGATGGTAATTGGCGGGTGGCCGCCGGTGACCGTTACGATGGGCTGAGCGTCTGGCCGATCGGACAGAATCGCCGCGAGCCTGGCCTGTTGGCGAGCGTCCTTGGGATGCGCTAACGCAGAGGAAATGACGTGATGTTCGTAGTTCCGCCTTTAGGCGGTTCGACGCCAAGCCGCCTGAAGGCGGAACTACGAACATCACCTGCCTTGCTCTTGGCCGCTTCGTATACTTCCGGGGTCGAGTATCACGAAATCCTCTGACCTCGGATGAACCATGTCTCGCATCGTTTCCTATCTACTCCTGGTTGTTGGCTTCGGGTCGCTGTCCTCCGTCTGCCGTGCGGAGTTTCGGCCGCTCTTCGACGGCAAGACGCTCGCCGGCTGGGAAGGCGAGACAAAGAACACCTGGCGGGTCGAAGAAGGGGCCATCGTCGGCGGTTCGCTGGAGAAAACCGTGCCGCGCAACGAGTTCCTCTGCACCACGAAGACCTATGGCGATTTCGAGTTGAAGGTGACGTTCAAGCTGCTCGGCGACCGCAAGCAGGCGAACGCCGGGGTGCAATTTCGCACGAAGCGGATCCCGAAACACCACGAAGTGAGCGGCTACCAGGCGGACGTCGGCCAGCATTACTGGGGAGCGCTCTACGACGAATCGCGGCGGAACAAGATCCTCGCCGCGCCGGACAAAAAGCTGATCGAGCGGATCGTCAAGCACGACGACTGGAACGAGTACAGGATTCGCTGCGAGGGGCCGCGGATTCGGTTGTGGCTCAACGGCGAGCTGACGGTGGACTACACCGAGAAGGACGCGAAAATCGACCGCACCGGCATCATCGGTCTGCAGATTCACGGCGGGGCGAAGGCGAAAGTCTACTACAAGGATATCCAAATCGAAGAATTGCCGCCGCGGCCGTGACGGTCACGGCGCCTTCCCGCCCAGCGCGGCCAGCGACTCACCATGCACGCGGTAAAGGGTCCAGTCGTCGAGCCGAATGGCCCCCAGGGCGCGGTAGAAGTCGATCGCCGGCTTGTTCCAGTTCAGCACCGCCCACTCCAGCCGCCCGCAACCACGCTCCACCGCCAGACGCGCGAGGGCGGTCAGCAGCGCCTTGCCGTGTCCGTGGCCGCGGAACTCCGGTTGCACGAACAGATCCTCCAGGTAGATACCGGGCTGGCCGCGAAAAGTGGAGTAAGTCGAGAAGAATAGGGCGAAACCGACGACCTCGCCGGCTTCCTCCGCGAGCAAGACCTCGGCGAAGGGACGCGGTCCGAACAGGTGCTCGCGGAGTTGGTCCTCGTCGAGGGTGACGGTGTGAGCCAGTCGCTCGTAGTCCGCGAGACCGCGGATGAGGCGAGCGATGGCGGGGGTGTCGGCGGCGGTGGCGGGTCGGATCATGCGGAGATTGTAGGATCGCGGCGAGAGCGCAACCACGCGTTCCCGCTTGCGGGTTAGCACTTTCTAACTAACAACACACAACAGGGAAAGTGCTCAACGAGCGGCGGGGTTTATCCCCGCCGGCCCAGCTGCAGACGGCGGGGATAACCCCCGCCGCTCGTTCGCTGGGGTTCCGCCGGTTACCAATTCCAGCAGTGGGTGCAGTCCCGGACAGGAGTGGTGCAGTTCCGGTTGCACATAACAGCCCAGGTCGGGGCACCAATATTCGGTTCAACGATGCGTGTGCTGGCATCGCCCATCGCTACGAGTGTGCCACCGGGGGCCAACTGGTACGGCTGTTGCGCGACGGCGTCCGCAAGCGCGGCCGGCAAGGGCCTAGGCAGCGTGCTGCCACCCTGATCTGGAAACCAGGCGGTGCTACCCGTCCAGATGTGTGCCGTTGGGTCAGCAGGGACGCCCACCGCGGCCACAAAGAAACAAACGTTGGAGGTTCCGGACAGAAAACTGGAAGGCATGCGAGTGTAGAAATTCCCGGCGGCAGCTGCCGC
>DASPXY010001276.1:0-6515 GCA_035637055.1 Gemmataceae bacterium
GTCGAGGCGGGCTGCAAGTTCGTGACGGTGTTCTGGGACGGTTTCGGTCAATTCGCCAGCTGCGCCTGGGACACCCATGCGAACCACTACCCACGCCTCAAGGAGTATCTGCTGCCTGGCTTCGACCTTGCCTACAGCGCCCTGATTGAGGATCTGGAGCAGCGCGGCCTGCTCGACGAAACGCTGGTGCTGTGGATGAGCGAGCACGGGCGGACGCCGCGGATCGATTCGCGGCCGGCGGGAGCGGGACGGCACCACTGGTCGCGGGCTTACTCGGCGGCTTTCGCCGGCGGCGGAGTGGCGCGCGGCCGAGTCGTCGGCAGCACCGACCGCCACGGCGGTGAGGTGCGCGAGACGCCCGTTTCGCCCAAGGACATCCTCGCGACCACGTTCCACCTGCTCGGGATCGATCCGCACACGACGGTAGCCGATCAACAAGGGCGTCCTTTCCCGATCGCCGGCGACGGCGCGGTGCGCTTCGAGTTACTCAGCTGAGAAGCGCTCGCCTGCAAGCGGGGGGAATCCTCTCTCAGTTGCTCACCACGGCCAGGCTCCGCCCCGTTTGCCAGCCCGTCGCGGCGCGCACCACCTCGCGGTAGAGCGTGTCGCGCTCGACCGGAATACGGCCGGCCTCCTCGATCAGGCGGCGGATCTCCGTGACGCTCATCTCCTGCGGCGAATCCGAGCCGGCGTCGTGATAGATCTTCTCGTGAACCACCGTACCGTCGAGATCGTCGGCGCCGAAACTTTGCGCCAGCTGAGCCGTCTTGATGCCGAGCATGACCCAGTACGCCTTGATGTGCGGGAAGTTGTCGAGCATCAAGCGACTGACCGCCATCGTCCGCAGGTCCATCAGGACGCTCGCCTTCTCGAGGTGCGACAGCCGCGTGTTGTCGGGGTGGAAGGCCAGCGGGATGAACGTCTGAAAACCGCCCGTCTCATCCTGCAGGGCGCGCAGCCGGCACAGGTGGTCGATGCGATGGTGCGCCTTCTCGATGTGGCCGTAGAGCATCGTCGCGTTGGAGCGCAGGCCGAGTTGATGGGCCTCGCGATGGATGCGAATCCAGGCGCCGGCGTCGGCCTTGTGCTCGCAGATCTGGTCGCGCACCTCGGGATGGAAGATCTCGGCGCCGCCGCCCGGCAGGCTGCCCAGGCCCGCCTCCTTGAACTCGGCGAGCAGATCCAGCGTCGGCCGGCCGGTCAGGCGCGCGAACCAGTCCCACTCGACAGCCGTGTATGCCTTGAGGTGCAGCCGCGGATGGGCCTGGTGGATGATGCGGACAACATTCAGATACCAATCGTAGGGCAATTGGTGATGAAGGCCGCCGACGATGTGCAGCTCGGTGGCGCCACGGCGATCAGCCTCGGCGGCGCGTTCGAGGATCTGCTCGTCGCTCATGACGTAGCCTTTGGGGCTCTTCAGGTCGGCGCGAAAGGCGCAGAAGGTGCAGCGATAAATGCAGACGTTCGTGGGGTTGAGGTGGGTGTTGACGTTGTAGTAGGTGAAATCGCCATTTTTGCGCTCACGCACGGTGTTGGCCAGTTCGCCGAGGGTGAACAGGTCGGCGTGTTCTTCGAGGTAAAGACCATCCTCGAAAGTTAGACGCTGGCCGGCCTCGACCCTGGCGCGAATGGCGGAGATACGGGCGTCGGCTGTGTGTGCGGTCATGGGTTGCCTCGCGAACCGGGACTTCACATAGGCATTGTACGCACGAGCGCCAGTTTTTTCTAGCTCTTGAAACTTCAGAAATCCTAACAAACAAGCTCTCGGGGGGCGCGACCGCGGATTGTACCGCCACGGCGCAACGGTGAGCAAGCCCGGACCTCAGTTTCTTGGGCCGCCTTCGCCCTGTCCCTTCGCCCGGCCTTCCTTGATGTGCGCCTCGACAGGGGCCGCGCCGTCCCACTTCTGCAATGCGCTCTCCGTCGCCCTCGGCAGCGCTGGAGCCTGAGCATCAGGCCGCAACCGGGGCAATACGCACAGAGCGAGCACCGCCGTCAGGCAGTCGAACGCCACCGCCAGGCCACAGATCCGCAGTTGCCCGTCGATTCCTTGAGGGCGGCGTCGGAACCACGCTACGACGGCGCAGCAATTCCCGAAGCGCCGCCGGTCTTCGGTTAGGTCAATTCCTGCGCGAGCGTTCTGGGATCCATCGAACGGGCTATTTGGCGGTGCCGGCAGCCGCCATCGCCTCGGTGCGCGGCGCCGCGGCGGCCCAGAGGCTGAACGCAATCACGGCAGCCCCGAGCGCGAGGACGGCGCTGCCGTAGAAGCATGCGGTCCACGTGCGGAACTCATCGTACAGCATCGCGGCCAGGCCGCCGCCGATGATCGCGGCCACGCCTTTCGCGGAATACATCACGCCATAGTTCGACGTCGCGGACCGGGTGCCGAAGTAGTCGCCCACGATCGACGGAAACAGGGAGAACACTTCGCCCCACGTAAAGAACGTCAGCACGAGCGTGAGCGTGAACAGTGCGCCCGACAAGCGGCCGACTGTCAAGACGAGGACGAGGCAGATCGCCTGCAGGAGAAAGGCGACTCCCATCGCCAGTTCGCGCCCGGTGCGATCGGACACCCAACCCCAGAAGATACGGCTAGCGCCGTTGGCGAGCGCGTTGAGCGACGTCGCCAGGGCGAGCGCGGCGGCGGGAATGCCCCACGATTGTGCCATTGGGCCGGCGTTCGCTGTGACGAGCAGACCGCCGGTTGCCATCATTACGAATGCCGCGTACACCAGGTAGAACTGCCGCGTCCTGAGCATTTCGGCGGTGGTGTACTGGTGCTGGCCCAGCCGCGACGATCCCGGTGCTGCCGCCGCCGCTGTCGTCGCCGGTTCCGCCGACGGATGCCGCAGGAACTGCGCGACCAGAAGCATGACGACGCCTTGAAACGCGCCCGTCCACAGGAAGGCGGCCTGGTAGCCCCAGTTCTCGATCATGTACGCGATGAACGGGATGAACAGCGCCGTGCCGCCGCCGAAGCCCGCGGCCAGGATGCCGGACGCCAACCCGCGACCCTGCTGGAACCACTTCAAGGCGGATCCGATGCACCCGCCGTACACGAGAGCGGCGCCGATGCCGGCCATCACGTACAGCGCGTAAAGCAGCGGCAGCGTCGTCGCGAAGCCGAGGCCGCCCCAACCCAGACCGCACAACACTGCCGCCAGGCTGACGAAGAGACGCGGGCCCAGGCGATCAATGAGCCAGCCTTGCGTCGGCTGCACCCAGGTCTGGAAGAGAATGAACAGCGAGAATGCCCACTGGATCTCCGACAACGTCCATCCCGTGGCCGTGGGTCTTCCGGGGAAAAGTGCTGAAGCCGCGAGAAAAGGCCCATCTCCCAATGGCGAACCCATCAATCCCACCGCACTCGCACCTAACTCCGGAAGCGCCGTGGCAGTTTGTATCGGCTCGACGAACAGCGTCCACGCGTACTGCAGGTTCGCGATCATGATCATCGCGATGAGCGACGCAACGAGTTGGAACCATCGGTTGTGGATCACGGTTGGGGCACAATCTCCTGACCCGTGTGGTGACAGACGAGCGGTGGGGTTTATCCCCGCCGTGCTGCAAGACGGCGGGGATAAACCCCGCCGCTCGTCCCTTGACAGAGATTAGCGCTGGAAAATGGGCAAGTAGTGGGCGGGGACCGAGAGAATGATCACGGCGATACTGGTCTGGTAGACCGGGCCGACGCCGCCGCGCTCGACTCCCAGCCAGCTGCCGTCGCCGGACTGCCGCGGCAGCAAATAGTCGCGGATTTTCGAGTACCAGTTCTCCCACTCACGCATCCCATTCTCGACGTTGATGCCGGCGTAGGAGTGCATGGCGTGCGCCGCGTAGTAGTGGCCGTAGAAGAAGTGCTGGCCGGTGTGGAAGTTTCGCTTGAGATACTCGACGCCTCGGTCGAGCATGGCGCGCGCCTGGTCCTTGTACTTGCCGCTGAGGACCAACACACACAGGCCAGCCGCGGTGCGAGCGAAGCCAGGCGCGCCGCCGCCGGACTGATAGGAGAAGCCGCCTGTGCCCGGATTGTAACAGGACATGATATAGCCGATCGCCTTGTTCAGCACCTCGTCCTTGACGTGGATGCCGCCGTTCTTGGCCGCACGCAGCGCCATCACCTGCATGATCGTGACGGAGATATCGGCTCCGGTCGGCCGCGGCTCGTAGCGCCAGCCACCCTGGTAATTCTGGCTGCGAACGATCAAATCGACCGCTTTTTTCAGGACTGGCCGGATCTCGTCGTCGCCGGTCTGGCCCCACAATTCGGCGAGGGCGAGAGTCGCCATCGCGTGGCAGTACATGTTGCCGCCGCGCGCCCCGACGAGGTAGCCGTCGGAGATCTCGCCCGGGGCGGCCCGTGCGGTAGCCAGCAAGAAGCGAGCGCCCTTCGCGACCTCCGGGCCAAACTGCCCCTGGTTGGGGAGGTGACCCTGCGACATGAAGGCAAGCAGCGCGAACGCGGTGATGGCGGTGTTGTGGGCGTAGCGACCGTCGGTCCATGAGCCGTCGGCGTTCTGGCGAGCGGCGAGCCATTCGAGGGCACGATGAGTCGCCTTCTTGGTCTGCTCGTCCATCTTGACGTCGGCGCGTGCCGGCGTCGGACAGCACAGCCCCACGAGCAGCAGCGCGGTCACGATCGAGAGGCAGCGATACATGCGGGGATTCTCCTGGGCAGGTGGGGCAAAACAACCCCTGGCGAGCGGCGCGGCGTAAGCCCGCCGGTGGAATGTAGTCCCTACCGGCGGGCTTACGCCGCGCCGCTCGCCAGCGCGAACTCACTTGACGTTAGCGTCCGCCAGGCCCCTTGGGCATGGTGGCCGGCCGACCGCCGGCAATGTTCGCGAAATACTGCTGAATCATCGCGGCGTACTCGGGCGGGAGCCGGCCGCTCATCGCCTCGCGGATCATCTCGCGCTGCCGCGGCGGCAGGTGCAGGAACGATCCCTCGCCGTCCTTGGCCTCAGAAAGTTGCGGCTTCTGGTTGCTGACCTTGCCGTCGGCGATGCGGTCACCGCTGCCCTTCTGGTCGTTCTTCTCCTGGCTCTTGCCCTCGCCCGCCTTGGGTTGGCCCTGGCCTTGCTTCTCGCCCTGGCCCTGACCTTGCCCCTGGCCCTGCTTTTCGCCCTGGCCGGGCTTCTGGCCCTGCCCCTGGCCTTGCTTTTCGCCCTGACCCTGGCCCTGACCGTCCTTCGCCTGGGCGACCTGCTGGGGCTGCCCCGGCTGACCCTGACCGGGCTGTTGACCCTGCGCCTGGGCTTGTTGGAGTTGCTGGAGCGCTTGCTTGAGCTGATCGGCGGCCTGACCCTGGGCCTGGCCTGCCTCACCCGGTTGGCCCTGTTCGAGCTTCTGACCGGCCTGAGCGAGATCCTGAGCCGCTTTCTGCAGTTGTTGCTGCACGCCTTCCGGCGCCTGCGCCTTCGCCTGGCCGAGAGCGCCCATCGCCGCCTGATTGGCCTCTTGTGACTTGGCAAGCTGCTTGGTGGCCTCCATCAACCCCTGCTGAGCCTGGGCAAGCTGACCCGGAGTCTTGGCCTCGGACGGAGCGGTCGCCTGTTGCGGCTGGCCCTGACCCTGACCTGGCTTCGCCTCGGCGGCCTTGCCCTGGCCGGCTTTCGGTTCGCCGCCCTTGGCCTGACCGGCCTTCGGCTCGCCCGCCTTCGGCTGACCCGCCTTGGGCTCGCCAGCCTTGGGCTGTCCAGCCTTGGGCTGTCCGGCCTTGGGTTCGCCAGCTTTTGGCTGACCGGCCTTCGGCTCACCGGCTTTGGGCTCGCCGGCCTTCGGTTGCGCAGCCTTTTCGCCAGCCTTGGGATCGCCCGGCTTGGGCTGGCCTGCCTTCGGTTCGCCCGGCTTCTGCTCGCCTGCTTTCGGCTCACCGGCCTTCGGCTGATTCGCCTTGGCCTCACCTGGCTTCTGTTGCTGGGCCTGCTTCGGATCGCCCTGCTTGGGCTGTTGCTGTTGCGGCTTGGCCTCGCCGGGTTGCTGCTGCTTCGGTTGCTGCTCGCCGGCCTTCGGCTGGGCTGCCTTGTCGGCCTCCTGCAACTTCGCCAGGGCGTTCTTCTGCTCCTCAAGGGCCTTCTGGAAATCGCCCTTCGTCAGCGCCTCAGCGGCCTTCTCGGCGTTCTTGTTGGCCTCCTTCAAATCCATCTTGGCGGCCTTCTCGGCGACCTCCTTCTGGAGCTGGGCCAGATCGGCCTTCGCTTGCTGCTCCTTCGCCGGTTGCGCTTGCGGATCCTGCTTCTGACCGGCTTGCTCGGCCTTCTTCGCGGCCTCCTGAGCCTGCTGGGCCTGTTCGAGCGCCTTGGCGACCTGCTGGGCAGCCTTCTCAAGATCGACGTTCTTCTGCATCGCGGCCTGGTCGGCGGTCTCCTTGGCCTTCGCGGCTTCGAGCGCCTTGGCGACCTCCTGCTGGGCCTCCTTCAGCTTCTGAGCAGCGTCGTCGGCGTTCTTGGCGGCGGGGGCCGGTTTATTCTTATCGAGATCGTTTTTGGCGGCATCCATCGCCTTGG
>DASPXY010001277.1:0-7225 GCA_035637055.1 Gemmataceae bacterium
AGAAGGAGACGCGCGATCGCGTCTGGTGCGTCCAGGCGGTGAAAGGCAAGCCGTCCGTGGGGCCGATCCGCCCGCTGGAGATCCGGGTCAGTCGCTGGAGCGAGCACTGGATTTTCGGCTTCGGGTCGTTTGTCGAGAAAATGCTCCGGATGCGCTTTCCCGATTGTAGCCCATTCCGGCGCGTTACCCTTGGCTTCGACAGAGGCGACGAACCAGTGTTGCCGCCGGGGAAGTTGCAGCAGCTCACCGAGCAGATCCTGCCGATCTTGACAGGGCTCAGCCTGGAGCAGTTGCGCTCCTTCGGCCATTTCCGGGTGGTGGAGGCACCAGAGGAGACGGAACTGGTGCCGCTGACTCCTCTCGGCGAACTCAATGCTGGATGACCGGCCAGAGAGACCAGTCGCCCCTGTACTGGGCGAGACTGCTACCACTGCACTGCACATCCTCCCTGGTGAAGGAGAGATAGAAGATACGATCCTTTCCGGCGACATGACCGATGCCCTCGTCGCCCAACTGCCAGAGGGTGTTCCGCGGGAGGATGACGAACTCTCGCCAGAGTCCGTCCTGGTGGAGCGTAAAGACATAATACAGGTCCGGGTCACGCTCCACATTGAGTTGGGCTAGCGACACCTTGAAGGTTCCGGCGACCTTCTGTTTTCCCTTGCCGATGGCTGCCTTGACCTGAATCCGCGACAGGTCGGCATCCCTGTCGCGGACGACGAAAATATCCTCGCCGACATCGACCTCCGGCATAGCGACGTTGTAACCCCGCATGAGGAACTGTGACATCACCGCCAACTGACCACTTCGACCCGTATAGAGATTCTGTCTGCTGGACATGGCTCCCTTTCCGGCGGCCCGCCGTGCAAGAATGATCCTGAGTCCCAGCGCCCCACTGTCCGGTGACTTTAGCCCTGCAAGCCCACAGGTGGCTACCCGTAGGATGCGGGAGCGTGAAGGCCACACTTTGGCATCGCGTTTGCTAGGTTATTGCCGGAACCGATCCGAGCGCGGCGGTCCGTCCTGCGCCGCGCGCACAGCGAGCGATTGAGGAGCATCATGAGTCGAAGGCGACTGCCGATCGGAGCGGAAGTCCTCGCCGCGGGAGGGGTTCATTTCCGGGTCTGGGCGCCGCGGCGCCGGCGCGTCGAGGTCGTCCTGGAAGGCGGTCCCGACGAGTTGCCGCAGAGCGGCCCGCTCGCGGTCGAACTGCAAGCCGAGGGCAGCGGCTACTTCGCCGGCAAGGTCGCCGCCGCGGTCGCGGGCAGTCTGTATCGCTTCCGCCTCGACGGCGCCCCGGGACTCTACCCCGACCCGGCATCGCGCTTCCAACCGCAGGGACCGCACGGCCCCGCGCAGGTGATCGACCCAGCGCATTTCCCCTGGACCGACAGCGGGTGGCGCGGTGCCGGTCTAAAAGGACAGATAATCTATGAAATGCATATCGGCACCTTCACGCGCGAAGGCACCTGGGAGGCGGCTGCCCGCGAGTTGCCCGAACTGGCTGCACTCGGCGTCACCGTTCTTGAAGTGATGCCCGTGGCGGAGTTCCCCGGCCGCTTCGGTTGGGGCTATGACGGCGTCGATCTGTTCGCGCCCACCCGGCTCTACGGCAGTCCCGACGACTTCCGCCGCTTCGTCGATCGCGCCCACAGCCTCGGCCTCGGCGTCATCCTTGATATGGTCTACAACCACTTCGGCCCCGATGGCAATTACCTCAAGCAGTTCGCCGAAGCCTACTTCACCGATCGCTATAAGAACGAGTGGAGCGAGGCGATCAACTTCGATGGCGACGACGCCGGCCCAGTGCGTGAGTTCTTCGTCGCGAACGCCGGTTACTGGATCGACGAGTTCCACCTCGACGGCCTGCGGCTCGACGCGACGCAACAGATCTTCGACCGTTCTGCCGACCACATCCTCGCCGCGATCAACCGCCGGGTGCGGGAGGCGGCGCGCGGCCGGGCAACCCTCCTCGTCGCGGAGAATGAAGTGCAGCACGCCCGGCTGGTGCGCCCCCCAGAGAAAGGCGGCTACGGTCTCGACGCCGTGTGGAACGACGACTTCCACCACAGTGCCCGTGTCGCCCTGACCGGCCACAACGAGGCCTACTACACCGACTTCCGCGGCGACCCGCAGGAGTTCCTCTCCGCGGTGAAGTGGGGCTATCTCTACCAGGGGCAGTGGTACCAGTGGCAGCAGAAGCGACGCGGCACGCCAGCCCTCGACCTGGCACCGGCTCAGTTCGTCACGTTCATCCAGAACCACGATCAGGTCGCCAACTCCGGCCGCGGCCAGCGCTACAGTCAACTGAGCAGTCCCGGCCGACTCCGCGCGATGACCGCCCTGTTGCTGCTCGCCCCCGGCACGCCGATGCTGTTCCAGGGACAGGAGTTCGCCGCCTCCAGCCCGTTCCTCTTCTTCGCCGACCACAACCCCGACCTGGCGAAGTTGGTCCGCAAGGGCCGCGGAGAGTTCCTTGCCCAGTTCCGCACCCTCGCCGTGCCAGAGGTGCAAGCGGCTCTGCCCGATCCGGCGGATATTAAAACTTTTGAACGCTGCAAACTCGACTTCAGCGAGCGCGAGCGCAATCACGAGATGTACGCCCTGCATCGTGACCTGTTGCAACTGCGGCGCGACGATGCGGCCTTCCGGGCACAACAGCCGCGCGGCGCCGATGGCGCGGTCTTGGGGCCACAGGCGTTCGTGTTGCGTTTCTTTGTGGAGGGAGGCGACGACCGATTGCTCCTCGTAAACTACGGACGTGATCTGCACCTCGACCCGGCGCCGGAACCGCTGCTCGCCCCGCCGGAGGGAAAGGCCTGGGCAGTCCTCTGGTCGAGTGAGGATCTGCGCTACGGCGGGAACGGGACGGCGGCACTGGGCACCGACGAGAGCTGGCGCATTCCGGGCGAGGCGGCGGTGGTGCTGCGTCCCGGAGAATCAGCTGGCGCGCGCGTTTAGCCGCGGTTCGGAGAACCGCGCTGTTGTGCTGTTGCCCAAGCGCGGCTAAACGGGTGATTGGAGACCTCCCATGGACGACTGGATCCTGCGCATCCCGCTGTCGCGCGACAAGGCGAAGAAGGCGGACATCCTCCTCGCGCATGAATGGCTGGTAGCCAACGGCCTGGGTGGCTATGCCTCCGGCACGCTCGGAGGCGTCACCACGCGCCGCTACCACAGCCTGCTGATCGCTGCGCTGCCCGCGCCTCTCGGCCGGCAAGTCATGCTCAATCACCTCTCCGAAATGGTCCGCTTGCCCGACGGCAAGACATTCCTCTTCGGCGGCGAGGAGCGCCCCAACGCCCTCGACCTCCACGGCTCCGAATACCTCACCGAGTTCCGCCTGGAGTGCGGCCTTCCCATCTGGCGCTACGAGGTCGATGGGTTCGTCTTCGAGAAGTTCGTCTTGCTGCCGCACCTGCAAAATACGGTCCACGTTCGCTATCGCCTGGTCGGCGGCGATGGCACGCTGCGGCTGAAATTGCGGCCGTCGGTCCACTTCCGGCCGCACGAGGCCCCGGTCAGCATGGCCCACGCCGGGCCGTACACGCTCACCTGCGTCGAGAGCCGCTATGAACTGTCGGCGCGCTCCAACCTGCCGCCGTTGCGCCTCTCCCTGCATGGTGTGCGCGGGGCCTTCACCATGGATGCGCGGGAACGCCCGGAGATCCACTACCGGATCGAACACAGTCGCGGCTACGAGGCACTCGGCACTCTGTGGAGCCCCGGCTATTTTCGCATTGACCTGTCGCCGGGGCACGACGCGACCCTGATCGCCTCGACCGAGGCGTGGGACACCGTCTGCGCTCTCAAGCCGGAGGATGCCTGGAAGGCCGAACATGAGCGGCGCATGCGCCTGGTCAGCACCGCCGCGCCGGCAGTGCGGCAAGGCCTGGCCCGCGAGCTGGTGCTGGCCGCCGACCAGTTCCTGATCACGCCGGCGGGGCGCGTCGAGGACGCAACGCGCGCCCGCGCTGCCGGCGATGAGGTGCGCACGGTGATCGCCGGTTACCACTGGTTCACCGACTGGGGCCGCGACACCATGATCTCGCTCGAAGGGCTGACGCTGACGACTGGACGCCAAACCGAGGCCGGCTACATCCTGCGCACCTTCGCTCACTATGTCCGCGACGGCCTGATCCCGAACCTCTTCCCCGAGGGCGAGAAGGAGGGCCTCTACCACACGGCCGATGCCACGCTCTGGTTTTTCCATGCCCTGGAGCGCTATCTGCAGGCCACCGACGATCGCGTTACGCTGCGGCTGTTGCTGCCGAAGTTGCAGGACATCGTCGCCTGGCACCTGCGCGGGACGCACTTCGGCATCGGCGTCGATCCGGCCGACGGGCTGCTCCGTCAGGGACAAGAAGGATATCAATTGACGTGGATGGATGCGAAGGTCGGCGACTGGGTGGTGACGCCGCGGCGCGGCAAGGCGGTCGAGATCAATGCCCTGTGGTACAACGCCCTGCGTCTGCTCGAAGGTTGGCTGCGCCAGGAGCAGGGCGACGAGGCGGCCTGGCCGATCGCGGACCACGCGGAGCGGGCATGGCGGTCATTCAATCGTCGCTTCTGGTACGAGGAGGGCGGCTACCTGTACGACGTGGTCGATGCGGAGGGTGGCGGCGACGATCCGAGTTGCCGCCCCAACCAGATCTTCGCCATCGCGCTGCCCTACCCGGTACTGGACCGCGAGCGCTGGAAGCCGGTGCTGGACGTCGTCAAACACCGGTTGCTGACGCCGGTGGGCCTGCGCTCGCTGGCGCCGGGTCACCCGGACTACAAGGCGCAGTACTACGGCGACCTGCGTGCCCGCGATGCCGCCTACCACCAGGGCACGGTCTGGGGCTGGCTGATCGGTCCCTTCATCGATGCCTGGCTGAAGGTTCATCCCGACGATCGCGCGGGCGCTCGCCGCTTTCTGGAAGGGTTCACCGATCACCTGCACGAGACCTGTGTCGGCCAGATCAGTGAGGTTTTTGACGCCGAGGCGCCGTACACGGCGCGCGGCTGCATTGCCCAGGCGTGGAGCGTCGCGGAGGTGCTGCGCTGCTGGGCGAAGACCGCTTCAAACGAGGATCGAGGATAGAGGATGGAGGATAGAGAATCGAGGATCGAGGATCGCGCACGCGGTTCTCGTCGATCCTCGATTCTCTATCCTCCATCCTCTATCCTCGATCCTCAAGGGGGAAGCATGCGTTACCATGCTCTGGCGTGCGACTACGACGGCACCCTGGCCCACGATGGCCGCGTGGACGGTGATACCCTCGCCGCCCTGGAAAAGCTGCTCGCCACCGGCCGCAAGCTCCTGCTTGTGAGCGGCCGCGAACTCGACGATCTGCTCGCCACCTTCAAGGAGATCCACCTCTTCGAGTGGCTCGTGGTCGAGGACGGCGCCCTGCTGCACCAGCCCGCCAGCCGCGAGGAGAAGGTGATCGGCCAGGCCCCGCCGCCGGAGTTCGTCCGCGAACTGCAGCGCCGCGGCGTGGCCCCTCTCTCCGTCGGCCGCGTCATCGTCGCCACCTGGCACCCGCACGAGACCGTCGTCCTGGAGACGATCCGCGATCTCGGCCTGGAGTTGCAGGTCATCTTCAACAAGGACGCCGTCATGGTGCTGCCCGCGGGCGTCAACAAGGCGACCGGCCTGAAGGCGGCCCTCAAGGAGATGAAGTTGTCGCCGCATGAGGTCGTCGGCATCGGCGACGCGGAAAACGATCACGCCTTTCTGGCTCTGTGCGAGTGCTCCGCGGCGGTCGCCAACGCCCTCCCCTCGATCAAGGAACGCGCCGACCTCGTGACCCGCGGTGCGCGCGGCGCCGGGGTGAGGGAACTGATCGACGAGTTGATCGCCGACGATCTGGGTCGGCGCGAGGGGAAATTGACGCGGCATCGGTTGCTGTTCGGCACCGGTGAAGCGGGTCAAGAGGTGTGGTTGCCGTCCTACGGGCCGAGCATCCTGATCGCCGGCCCCTCGGGCAGCGGCAAATCGACGGCGGCGACCAGCCTCCTGGAACGCCTCTCCGAGCAGCGCTACCAGTTCTGCATCATCGACCCGGAGGGCGACTACGAAGCCCTGGAGAACGCGATCACCCTTGGCGGCAGTCAGCGCGGGCCAAGCGTCGAGGAGGTGCTGGAAGCGCTGTCCCATCCCGGGGAGAACGTCGTGGTCAACCTGATCGGGCTGCCCATCACGGATCGGCCGCCGTTCTTTTTGGGACTGCTGCCGCGTCTGCAGGAGATGCGGGCGCGCACGGGCAGGCCGCACTGGCTGGTCGTTGACGAGGCACACCATTTGCTGCCGGCGTCGTGGGAACCCGGCGCCCTCGCCATCCCCGGCGACCTCAACCGCACGGTCTTCATCACGGTCCATCCGGATCAGGTGTCGCCCACCGCGCTCTCAGGCGTCGGCGTGGTGGTTGCCGTCGGCGCGAGTCCCTGGGAGACGATCGAGCACTTCTGTCGCGTCGTCGAGGACAAGCCGCCGGCGACCACACACCGGGAACTGGAATCCGGCGAGGTACTCATGTGGCTGCGCAGTGCGGGCCAGGCGCCGCAGCGGGTGCGCATCGCCCCGAGCAAGATCGAGCGCCGTCGCCACACGCGCAAGTACGCCCTGGGGGAACTGCCGCCCGATCGCAGTTTTTACTTCCGCGGCCCCGAGGGCAAACTGAACCTGCGGGCACAGAACCTGATGCTGTTCGTGCAGCTCGCCGACGGCGTCGATGATGAGACCTGGCTGTATCACCTCCGCAAAGGAGATTATTCGCAATGGTTCCGGGACCGCATCAAGGACGAGGCGTTGGCGGCGGAGGCGGCGACGATCGAGGGACTGGAGCACGTCTCGCCGGCGGACAGTCGCAAGTTGATCAAGGCAGCGGTGGAGAAGCGCTACACGGTGCCGGCGTCGAGCCCGCTGCCCATGCCCGGCACCGACGCGGCGCCGACGCACGAGTGACCATCACCGACTTTGCAGCGATATCAAAACCCGCCGAGCGGTCGCAGGTTACCGCCAGGACACTACTTGCGCGATTGCAAGACTTTTTCCGAACAAGACTTGACATGGAGAAAGCGAAACTGTACTCTCCCATTTCGCCCTATTCCACTTTGACAACAGAGCATTGCTCGGTTCATCCTGAGATGCGGTGGAGTTCAATGCTCCGAAAAACCTTCCGTATCTCTTGATCCAACGCCCAGAGTCAAATGAGGAGGAGCCTGGGAGTTACACCCC
>DASPXY010001278.1:0-7070 GCA_035637055.1 Gemmataceae bacterium
GACGCAGGGGGCGCTGCAAGGGCGGCTGGCTCTGGATCTCCAAGGCGACCAACAGGCGGACGGCCGCCACGATATCTTGGCGACCCTCCACGACACTCGGGAATGACTCTGACCAACCCACTTTCTTTGCTACAGTCTCAATGTCTCCTGGCTTTTTCTGACCACTATTCACTTACCACTTGCCACTCCCCGCCGGTACAATCCGAATAAGGAAGCCCGCTGTGCCGTCTGTTTTTCGGGAGCCCCGCTGCACC
This sequence comes from Gemmataceae bacterium, assembly GCA_035637055.1. Lineage (GTDB taxonomy): Bacteria > Planctomycetota > Planctomycetia > Gemmatales > Gemmataceae > DASPXY01. Next base: position 255 of record DASPXY010001278.1, read on the forward strand.
ATGGCTGTGATCACCGCATCTTGCCCGCCGGTTCCGAGCGACGAGCAGTTGCTGGCCTGTTACGCTGGCGGGCACCGTGAGGCCCTCGAAGAATTGTTCCGGCGTTATCGCACACTGGCGTATCGCGTCGCTCACCGCCTGCTCGGCAACGAGGCGGACGCCCTCGACGCGGTCCAGGAAGGCTTCGCCAAGGCGCTGACCCATCTGCCCGGCTTTCAGGGCCGCAGCACGTTCAAGACCTGGTTGCTCCGCGTTGTGAGCAACGCCGCCCTCGACCTCGGCAGGCAACGCGGCCGGCGCGAAGCGCTCAGTCTGGACGCCTTTGCCGGCGCCGAACGTGAGCGGATCGACCCCAGGACGGAAGAGGATCCTGCGGCGGGTTTGGAGCGTGCCGACCTGCGTGGCCTGCTCGACCGGGCGCTGGCGACCTTGCCGGAGGCCCAACGGCGCACCTTCGTGCTGCACGCGGAGGCGGGGTTGAGCTACCGCGAGGTCGCCGAGGTGCTGGAGATCTCGATCGGTACGGTGATGAGTCGTTTGTATTATGCGCGGCAAAAGCTGCGTGCGTACCTGGCCCGCTGGATGCCCTTATGATGTCGCGGAATGACGACGAACACCGCGCGCCCTCCCCGGAGCAACTCGCCGCCTACGCGGATGGGGAGTTGGATTATCCGGAACTGGCGCCTCTCAAGCGCCGGGTGGAGGAGTGGCTGGCAACCCATTCCGAGGCTGCGGCCGAGGTCGAGGGCCAGCGCTCGCTGACGCGGCTGTGGCAGGCAACGACCCCAGTTGAACCCGCCGAGAGCGTCTGGGCGACCGTGCTGGCGCGCCTGGAGCAAATGCCGCAGCCGGCGACGCGGACACGCTCCTGGTTGGGAGCATGGGTCGCCGGCATCCTGGTGGCCTGTGCCGCCGCTGTGTGGCTGGCGGTGCTTTTCTTCCAGCCGCGCGACCGGGAGGCGGTCGTCGATCGGAAGCAGCCCGGAAAGACGAACGCGGCGCCGAAACTTGCGCCCCAGATCGAGGAACCGTTTGAGGTGGCACTGGCGGACGAGATCGAGATTCTCAGCGTTCGGGGCGCCGATACGGGCACGCTCATCGTCGGCGAGGTGCCGGTACGGGGCGCGTTAGTGCTGGTCGCGCCCGGCGAGGTGGAAGTGCAGCGCACCGATGCGGAACTGCGAGTGGCCGGCTCGCCCATGATCTGGACGCCCTTGGAGAACGAGCGCGACGACCCCTGAAGAAAATCCGAAATCCGAAACTCGAAATCCGAAACAAATCCGAAACCCGAAGAAGAAAACGAAGAGCACGGTTTTTCGGATTTTCCGGTTCGGATTTCGGATTTGTTTCGGATTTCGAGTTTCGGATTTCGGATTTGCGTTTTGGAGGAGCGCCAATGTCGGCGTTAGCGACCCTGCGAAATCTGGGTGTAGTTGCGGCCCTGCTCGCCTTGCTGGCCGGGCCCGCGCACGCCCAGGACGGCAAGAAAATCAAGGTGACGGTGGTCGTCATCCTCGCCAACGACCGCTCCGATGAGGTCGATCCGCGCCTCAAGTGCATCGCCGACGAGGTCCGCAAATTCGTCCCCAGCCTGCGCGGCTTCACCCTGGCGTCAATGGCTTGCAAATCGCTCGCCGTCAACGAAAAAGCGGCCTTTCCTCTCGTCGAGGAACAGGCCGCTGAAGTCGTCATCCATCACTGCGTGGACAAGAACAACCGCGTTTGCCTCGGGCTGACGCCGCCGTGGCAGGGCGAAATCGTCTACCGCACCGTCTGCGGCAAGTTCCTACCCATCGTGACGCGCTACCACACCCGCGAGTACATCCCTCCGCCCATTGTCGTACGGGCACTCGGCACGCTGCCCGCTCCGCACGGCGCCGGCGTCGCGGCCGCACTCCTGGCCGACAGCCGTACCCGTGACCGCCTCATCCTGGCCGTCCGCGTGCAGCCCTGCACGGGCAAGTGACGGCGCGCCCGGCAGCGGGCCCGTGTCGAGCTTGCTGTCGATGTTGATCTGCTGGCCGCCGTCGAGGATGAACACCCCTGTCTTGCGGTTGTACAGGATCGTCCGACCCTTGATCGTCTCGTACTCCGGGCCCTGGCGACCACCCTTGCGACGGTACAGGGTGGTCGGGTTGCCCTCGAAAATCACCTGGTCCTTGGTCTGATCGTACTTGACGACGTCAGCCCGTCCGAAGAACTCAAAGGTACGGAAGAAGACGTTGCGATCCGCCCGCATTTCCTGATGGTTCTTGCCGCCCGGCATCGGCTTCGTCCAAACGGTCAGCAGTTCGCTCGTCATGTACATCGCCCCCTTGGGCGGCTTGTCCACGTCCACCTCGACGTCGAGCTGGTCCGCCGGCAAGTGCAGCACATGCACATCGCCGTAGAAAATCGACATGCGCATGCCGTTCTTCTGGGGCTGGTCGGAGAACAGGCGCTCCAGGAAGTCCACGCGCGTCAGCTTCAGCACCTCTTCCTCGTTCTTGGATTTCTTGGCCGGCGCAGGGCGGCCGTTGCCGGAGGGCTCCGGTGCGGTCGAGTCGGCGGAACCGTACTGCAAGGTCGAGGCACGGCCCGGTCCGACCGCAATCAGCTTGCCCTCGGGATTGTTGGCCGTCACCTCGTGGCCGGTGAGCCGCTGGGATTTCACGAGCTTGTTATTCTCAAAAACGCTCTCCAAAATGTAGACCTTGTCGTTGGACACCAGGCGCTCGACCTTCGCGCCCTGGCCGCCCTTCTGCCCTTCCTTGAATGAGACGGTCTTGTCGAGAGTCACATGGAGAGTGCGGCATTTCATCTGACCACCGTCCTGGTCCGCGACGACCCCACCGGCGAAGTCCGCGTCCTTGCCGTTGAAGACCATGTCATGCGTCCAGTGGACCGTCAGCATGCTGCCGGGCTTCGCGGGGGTGCCGCCGTCGAAGGTCGTGTTGCTGGGCATCCGCATGCAGCCGATGCCCTTCACATCCGCGATGTTCTTCTGCTGGTCGATCTTGACGACGGGGCCGGTCAGCCACAAATCGCCGAGCTGCAATTCGGCGAGTTTGTGCTCGCCGGTCGTGGACTTCTTGTCGGCGTAGACGGTCAGGATATCGCCGCTCACGTGATGGTGCAGTTCCAGGGTCTCGCCAGTGATGTCCACGCCCTTGTCTTCCTTTTTCGCGGGATCCTGCACGACATGGACGTTGCCCTCGGTGATCAGTTCGCGCAGCTCGTTCTTCTCGCCGATGCGGGTGACGTAGGCGGACACATCGCGCGCCCACAGCTGGATCGGCTTTTTGTTCGTCTTGTCATCCGCCGGCGCCGGGGTGGCGGTCGCCGGCTTCGGGTTCGTGGATGTAGATGGCGGCGGCATGGTCGCGGGTGGGGGGTCGGCCTTGCTCGCGGCTGTTGTGGCACGGTCTCCTGACCGTGCCACGGGGCCTGACCGCAGGTCTCCTCTCGGTTCAGGGAGACCTGCGGTCGGAAGAGTGGCACGGTCAGGAGACCGTGCCACAACGGGTGGCGCCGTGGTCACCTGCTCGGGCAACTTGTAAACGCCGTCCTCGAAACGGATCACCAGATGATCGGCGCGGTGAATGATCATCTCCGGGGAACGGGCCGTGACGTGCTCGAACGCCTCGACCTTCGCGGGTCGCTGGCGCGGTGCGCTCGGCGTGTCTTGCTTGCCCGAGGGTGGGGGCGGCGCGACGTGCTGCTCGTTCGGTTCCAGCCAGACCATCAACTTCTCGCCGTTCAGTTCCTGCTCGTGGTCCTCGTCGAGGAACCTGGCCTCGCCGGTAAAAATAAGCAGGTCGAGGAGCTTGTCGCCCTCCTTGTCCTTGGTGGACACCAGCAGATCGCGCCAGGTGGCATGCACCGGCCAGTTGTTCTTCGGGTTGGCACGATCGAACATGTCAACGCGGCCCGGCCCCTTGGCGGTCAACTGCTGGCCGTTGCCCTTCTGATCGGCGCCGATCAGAAGCAACTCCTGCGCCTTGATCTTGTGGCCGTCCTTGACGGCGTCCACGGGGGTGCCGCGGAGGATGGTTTGCGGCCCGCGCGCGGCGGTCGGGCAACTGTAGAGCAAGTCGGCACAGACCGCACTGAGCCCCTCGGTGTCCATGACCAGGGTGACGACCTCGCCGGGGCGCGCCGTCGCGTGGGCGGTTTCGATCTCGCGATCCGTCGAGTGCGTGTCACGCTCGCGGGGGGCGTTCGCAGGGCCATTCTTGCGGCGGAACTGCAGCTCAAGGTGGTCGCACATGAGCTGATCCTGCTGGCCGTCCTTCGTCCGATCACGCAGCGCCTCGTGGATGGCGTGGATCAGGTAACAATGCGGGAAGGGCAGCAGTGGCCCGCCCTGTGCAGGCTGATCCTCCAGCGCGACACGCACGACATGCACCGGATCGCCGGCGTTGGGCATGCCAGGCGCCGGGCTGTCGAAGCGTGCCAGATCGCTGATCATGTCATAATGAAAAGGCCCCGGCGTGCGAATGACGACGTGCGAGCGCTCCGGCGGCTTGTTCCCCTTGCCGGCGTCCTGCGTTGCCGCACCATTGCGCGGTTTGCCCCCCTTGTCAGTCTTCGGCCCGACCATAAAACCGGAGTTGGCATCGGGGTAAAGGTGCATTTCGACGGTGCTGAGCAGCACGATGCGCTCGACGCCATGACGCTGATCGTTCTTCGGCTTGGCGGACTTCTTGGCGTTCTTCGGCTCGATGTCGTCGCGGCTCAGAAACAGTTCCATGGCCTTGCCGGAGATGGCCGTTGGGTGCGGTTGGGTCTGCTTGTCCAGCATCCGGACGTAGCCGTCGGTCCAGATCTTGTTCTGCTTCTCGTCGTAGAAGAGCCGCCCCTGCCCATTATGTTCCGGCCCTTCAAAGACGCGGATCTCGATGTCGTCGTGGATCGCGGGGGTGCGGCGGTTGTTGATGATGGTGACCTTGCCGATCAGCTCGGCGCCGACGATCTTGCGCTGGCCGATTTCGGTATAGTCGCGGACGGGCTGATCGAAGGTCAGGTAGGCGACGTCGCACTTGATCGTATTGATTTCGGGATATTTACCATCGCCCTTATCCTCGCTGAAGATGCCGAGGCTCAAGGGGGTGAGTTTGAAGCGGCCGTCCGGCTCGGGGGTGGCCTGGTCGGCGGCCACGATCAGGCCCTTCTTGCGCATCTCCAACTTGATCGTGCGTTCGATCTCCTTGCAGCCCTGGCCAAAAGCCATCTTGCATTTGCGGTCCAACTCCGGGTCGCCGCCCCGGCCGCCTAAGTCCGTGATGCTGATGGGGGTGCCGGTGGGCGACGGCTCCAAATCACGGGGCAGCGGGGGCAGGCCGTCGATGCCGCCGAGAAAGGAGGCGTAGACGGTGTAGCCCGCCGCGAACACGATGAAGCCCAGGCCGAGCAAGAGCAGCCGCTTGGAGTTCCACATAGGTCGTCCTCTCTGGATATGGCGAGCGGGGGGCGTCAGCCCCCTGATGCGCCGCTTCTCCACCGAATCAGAGGGCTTACGCCCCCCGCTCGCCTTCCTCACAGTGTTTCGCCGCGGTAGCGCTCGACAACGAGTTGCCAGCGGCCCTGGCAGCGCAGGATCAACTCGATGGTCTCGCGGACCACCCCGCCTCCGCCGCTGGCGCGGGTGACGTAGTGGGCGTCCTCACGGACCTCGACGCAGGCGTCAGCGACCGCCACGGCGAGGCCGCAGTGCCGCAGCACCGGCAGGTCGGGCACGTCATCACCGACATAGCAGACCTGTTCCGGCGCCATTGCTGTCTCGGCCAGGATCGCGCGGTAGGCCGACAGTTTCTCCGCCGCGCCTTGCACAACCGGGGCGATGCCCAGTTCCGCGGCGCGCACCTCGACGGTCCGCGATTGCCTGCCTGAGATGACCGCGGTTCGTTTGCCCTCGCGCTGCCACAGTTTCAGCGCCGAGCCGTCGCGCACGTGGAATTCCTTGATCTCGACGCCATCGTCGGCGTAGACGATGCGGCCGTCGGTCAGAACGCCATCGACGTCGAGGACGAGCATCTCGATCCGGCGGCAGCGCTGCTCAAGGGATTCGTGCATGTTGAAAAGCCCACGGGCCGCGGCCCGTGGGCTTGCTCTCCTTACTGGTTCTCTCAGGCCACTTGCGCGACCGTGCCCTCGTCGTCCTCGGGCACCAGGCCGATCAGGTCCGTAATGTCGAGCATGCCGACGGGCCGGCCGGCAGCATCGACGACGGGCAACTCGCTGATCTTGTGGCGGCGCAGGATCTCGACGGCGTCGAGGACGCGCGTGCCGACAGGGATGGTGATCGGGCTGGCCGTCATTACCTCGGCGATGGGCCGATCCAGCGCGGCGTTGTTGTGCTGCTCGAACAGCCGGGCCAGGTCGCTGTCCGTGAAGAGGCCGCGGAGACGGCCGTCGTCGTCGGTGAGGATCACGGCGCCGGTCCGGCGGCCGCGGCGTCGCGCCCGGGAGAAGACGGTGCGCACGGTCTCGCGCTGGCAAGCCAGACGCACCTCGTCGTCGCGGCGCATGAGCGCCTCGACCTTGAGCAACTTGCGCCCGAGACTGCCGGCAGGGTGATAGCGGGCGAAGTCTTCACGGGTGAACTCGCGCATGCGCAGCAGGACAAACGCCAGGGCATCGCCGACAGCGATCATGGCGGTGGTGCTGGCGCTGGGCGCCAGGCCGAGCGGGCAAACCTCTTCCAGCGGCCCGTACACCAGGGCGACATCGGCGTGGCGGGCGAGGGTGCTCTGGCCGTTGCTGGTGACGGCGACGAGGCCGGCGGCGAGCTGGCGCAGCGGGCCGAGCAGGCGGACGATCTCCTCGCTCTCGCCG
>DASPXY010001279.1:0-11396 GCA_035637055.1 Gemmataceae bacterium
AAGACACGAGCATCAAGGCTCCCGGAGTGTCTCGGGCGGAGGTTTTGCCCGAGAGTAGGTCAACCGATGCCGAGAACTACCGCTGGCTGCGTTGCCGCTGTGGCGGGGAGGTCGGCGTTCCCACAGACAGTGACGAAAGCTACGTCGAGTGCCCGGGATGTGGCGCGGCTGTCCAATTGAAGGGTGCGGTTTTGTTTCGGCCACCTGCACCGCTCACGCAGACGCCCGCGTCTTCACTCCCCCAACCGAGCGTTGCGGGAACCTCGACAGACACAGGGATGGCTGGGCAGGCGAGGCAGTTGTTGCTGTTGCGGCGCCTGAACAATCTGAAGGCCTGCCACCAGGTGTTTGCTGAAGCCCAAGTGTCTTCTCCCTGGGTTTGGCTCCTTCTTTTGGCGTTTTTGGCGTTGTACCCCGTCTCGATGGGCATCTCCCTGCTGACGCTCCCGCCTACGGGAACAAGTGGGGGGTGGGGCTTGGTTATCATCCTTGTGACAGCCGCCCTTCTCGCTGGCGCCAAGCTCTTCTTCGACCGGAGAAAGGAAGGGATCGTCGCTGGCGCCAAAAAGCACCTGACAAAGAGCATCGACCGCCTGTGCGACGAGTTTCCCCAAGAAGCTGCTTGCTGGGGCGGCTCCGACGCCCTCTGGGAGGCTCAAAGGGTGAGGGACATGATTCAAGTGGTGTCGGCCAAAATGGCAGCTGAACAACCGGCTTTGCTCCAACCTCACCGCGGTCAGGTGGTCTATGCCCTTGGGATCCTTGGTTGGTTCCTCCCGTTGCTGGGGATCGTCGCCTGGATCCTCGGCAACAGCGATCTGGAAGCCATGAACGCCGGCAAGATGGACCGCTCGGGATACTCCCAAACCGACTCGGGGAGAACTCTGGGAAAGGCTGCCTGCCTGCTCTACGGGGCACTCATTGGCATCGCGCTCTTGGTAAGAACCAATCACTGATCGCCTCTGTTGTGGCATGGTCTCCGGACCATGCCACGGGTGCCGACCGCAGGTCTCTAGGACTCCAGGGAGACCTGCGGTCGGCAGAGTGGCACGGTCGGGAGACCGTGCCACAACTCGCTCCTGCGACTCTGTTGACCCGTTGGCGCAGCCCGGAGCAACTCCGGCGGGTAGAATAGGCACGGTTGAAGCCAGGACACCAGGATGACCCATGGCAAGCCAGATGCTCACGCCCCGCAAACGGCGCACGCGGCAGCACGTCATCGCGGATCTGAGCGTCCACCACGTGGAGCGCTTTATCCTCGAAGAGGGGCACACGTCGCAGCGGTTGAGCAGCGACTATGGCTACGACCTGGCCTTGTCCACCTACAACGAACAGGGGTACATCGAGCCTGGATTGGTGTACTTCCAACTCAAAGCATCTGAGACCTGGGAGGTCGTGGGCTCGGCCCACGTGTTCGACCTGGACATCCGGGATTACAATCTGTGGATGCTGGAAATGAGCCCTGTCGTCCTGGTGCTGTTCGATGCGACCAGGCGACGGGCATCCTGGCTGGCGGTGCAGAAGTACTTCCGCAAGAACGCGACGCGGCAACCAAAGAAGGGCGCCAAAACCGTGCGCGTCCAGGTGCCAGTGCGGCAGGTAGTGAACCAGCGGGCCATCGCGAAGATACGCGACCTTAAGTGGGAATCAGTCAAACCGGTGCTGGGAGTTCTCCCATGAAAAGGACCGATGTCACCTACGGCCAGTTAGATCGCGTGTTGCGGTCGCTCGGTTTTTCCTGCCGGCTGTACGACGTGGCAGCGAATCCGCCCCCGACGAACGTCTACGAACACAAGAAGTCCGGAGCCATCATCTTCCTGCCCCCTTTCCCCGAGAGCGACAGGGTACTGGAGTATCATCTGGTCGAGGTGCGCGTGATGCTGGACCAGTTCGGCATCGCCGACCCCGACGTTCTCGCGGCCAAACTCCAGAAGGCGAGTTGATGCGGACGACGCCATGCCATCCATCGCTCACACGCGCGCGGCCTCCGGCTTGCGGCTGACGAAACGCGACTTCACCGCCGCGGCCAGGCCGTCGATCTCGGCCTTCGTCCGCTTCTCGGTGACGGCGACGGTCAGCCCGTCGGCGAACGGCGTCGGATACCAACGCCCCAGAGGCAGACCGGCGTGATAGCCCTGTTGCCGCAGTTGCTCCAGCAGCCCCGCGACGTTGCCGGGCACGCTCAGGGTGAATTCCTTGAAGAACGGCCGGTCGAATTTGCGGCGCACGCCCGGAATCCGCGTCAACTGCTCGGCGGCGTAGTGGGCCTTCCGCAGACACAACTCGGCCGTCTCCTTCAGGCCCTGCGGTCCGAGCGCGGCCAGGTACACCGCCGCACGCAGCGCGAACAGGCCCTGGTTGGTGCAGATGTTGCTCGTCGCCTTCTCGCGGCGAATGTGCTGCTCGCGCGTTTGCAGTGTCAGCACCCAGCAGCGCTTGCCGTTGCGGTCCACCGTCTGCCCGACGAGCCGCCCCGGCATCTTGCGCGTGAACACCTCGCGGCAGGCCAGGATGCCCAGGTACGGTCCGCCGTAGACCATCGGACTGCCGAGAGTATGTCCCTCCGCAATGGCGATGTCGGCGCCGTACTGCCCCGGTCGTTTCAGCAGCCCCAGACTGATCGGGTCGAAACTGACCACGAACAGGGCGCCCTTCGCCCTTGCCGCGGCGGCGATGGCTTCCACCTCCTCCAGACAGCCGAAGAAGTTGGGGTGCTGCACGATGACGCACAGCGTCTGATCGTCCACGGCGCGCTTGACGTCGTCGGGGTCGAGGAAGCCGGCGGGCGTTGGCAGCGTCGTCGCCTTGACGTCGAGGTTGAGCAGATACGTGTCAAGCGTACGGCGATATTCCGGATGAACGCTCTCCGGAATGAGGACGCGATGCCGCTTCGGCGAGATGCTGGCGGCCATCAGGACGGCCTCGGCGACGGCGCTGCCGCCGTCGTAGAGACTGGCGTTGGCCACGTCCATGCCGGTCAGCTGTGCGATGAGCGTCTGGTACTCGAAGAACGCCTGCAGACTGCCCTGGCTGGCCTCGCCCTGGTAGGGCGTGTAGGCGGTGTAAAACTCGCTGCGGCCGGCGATGGCATCGACCACGGCAGGGATGAAGTGATCGTAACTGCCGCCGCCGAGGAAGCAGACGGTGTCGTCGGCCGACTGGTTCGCCCGAGCCAGTTCGGTCATGTGCTGCTGCAGCTCGATCTCGGTGAGTGCGGGTGGCACGTTCAACGGTCGCTGCAAGCGTAACGCGGGCGGGATGGAACGGAACAGGTCTTCGATGGATGCGGCGCCGATCGTGTCGAGCATCGCTTTTTGGTCGGCCGGCGTGTTCAAGACGTACGACAAACGAGGTCTCCTGTGCTATGGTGTGAAACCCCTCCCCCCAACCCCCTCCCCCCTCCCCGAAACGGAGAGGGGGAGCAAGCCAAACAGTCTCTCTTCTTCTCCCCCTCTCCGTTTCGGGGAGGGGGTTGGGGGGAGGGGTTTCGCCTCAATGCCCTTCCGAGGCAATTTGCTTTTCGTAGCGCTCCAGCGTCATCAAATGATCGAGGCTGGTGCCAGGTTCGACCTTGATCTTGATCATCCAGCCCTTGCCGTACGGATCGTCGGCGACGGCGCCGGGGTCGGTTTCCAGTTTCTCGTTCGTGGCGATCACCTCGCCGCTCACCGGAGAATACAGATCGCTGACCGCCTTCACAGACTCGATCTCGCCGAAGCTATCGCCCGCGAAGACATGATCGCCGACGTCCGGCAACTCGATGTAGACCACATCGGTGAGCTGCTCGACGGCGAACTTGGTGATGCCGACCGTGCAGGTGTCGCCTTCGAGAATGGCCCATTCGTGCGAGGCAGAGTAGCGTAGATTTTTCGGGTCCATGATGTCTCCAGTAGCGTGCGGTGTCTTTCTCCCCTCTCCCCTTACGGGAGAGGGGTTGGGGGTGAGGGGAAAGCCAAGCACGCTTTCTGGTCCTCCACCCCTCACCCCCAACCCCTCTCCCGCAAGGGGAGAGGGGAGAAGAGGCGGTCAGCCCTTCGCCCTTTTGTAGAACGGCAACCGCACCACGCGGGCCGGCTCGCTGTTGCCTCTCACATCGACCTCGACCGCCGTCCCGACGGCAGTGTAGGCCGGCTCGACGTAGGCCATCGCCAGCGCCTTGTTGAGCGTGGGCGTCCGCGTCCCGCTCGTGACACGACCGATTTCCTTGCCCGCGGCGGTAACCGTCGCCCCTTCGCGCGCGATGCGCTTGCCCTGTAACTCCAACCCGACGCGGCGGCGCAAACTTGTGTCCTGGCGGCGACGCAACAGAGCTTCGCGACCGATGAACTCGCCCTTGTCCATCTTGACCGCCCAGTCAAGGCCAGCCTGGAACGGGTCAATTTCCTCGCTCAGTTCGTGGCCATACAGGGGCATGCCGGCCTCCAGGCGCAGCGTATCGCGCGCCCCCAGCCCGCACGGTTTGGCTCCGCGGGCGAGCAGATCCTCCCAGAGTTGGACGCCCTGCGCCTTACTGACCATGATCTCCAGGCCGTCCTCGCCGGTGTAGCCGGTGCGGCTGAGGACGCAGCCCTTATCGCGATAGCGCGTCGGCGTAGCGAAGTAATAGCCGAGCTTGCTCGGGTCGGCGTCGGTCAGGCCGGCGCACAGCGCCACGGCCTTCGGCCCTTGCACGGCAATCATGCAGGTATCAAATGTCTGGTCGGTGATCTCGACGTTGCGACCGCCCTTGTGCTGGGCGAGCCAGGCGACGATCTTCTCGCGGTTCGAGGCGTTGACGACCATCGCATAGCCGTACGGCCAGCGGTAGACCAGGACGTCGTCGCGAATGCCGCCCTGCTCGTTGCAGACCAGGCCGTAACGTACCTGGCCGTCCTTCATCGTGGCGGCGTTGTTGGTGTAGACGAACTGGATCAGGGCGAGGGAGTCGGGACCACCGAAGGAGAGCCGGCCCATGTGGCTGATGTCGAACAGGCCCGCGGCAGTGCGGACGGCCTGGTGTTCATCGACGACCCCGGTGTACTGCACCGGCATGTCCCAGCCCGCGAAATCGACCATGCGCGCGCCGTGGGCAACGTGCCAGTCGTAAAGCGGGGTGCGGTTGGTCATGGGCAACTCCTGTACGCCCCGGCGCGTCAGGCCGGGAATGTGGGCAAGTCTAAGAACTCAGGGCGGTCCGTGCAAGACGGATTCGGCTGCGGCCACAGCATCGTTGCCGAGCGCGCAACGACGAGCGATTCCAACTCAAACCGTTATCCTACTACTCCCCGACGCCGCCTCCAAGCGGGTTTGGCGCCACCTCACGCGGCAAGCCGCTGGGCTGCAGGGGCGGGCAAGGAGGGCGCGCGGACGGTGGCCGGTCGAGGGAAGAACCGCTTGAGCTTCAAGAAGTGTTTCTCGTAAAGGTGGTAACTCAGCACCGCCAGGAGAATCGCGATGGCCGAGGCGGTCACGAAGACGATTGTCCTGAAATAAGGCTCCAGGCCGAGCTGTCGCGCTGCCGGAAACACCGCCGCTTCGCTGAGCCGCAGCAAGCATGGGCCGAGCGGAAAATGGAAGACGTAAATGCCGTAGCTGTATTTTGCAAGCCACCGCAGCGGCCAGATGCTGAGGATGCGGCGCAGCGGGGTGTCGGCGGCAGCAGTAACCGAGCAGAGCGTGACGGCGGCGAAAAAGACCGCCAGAACAGTGAACCCGAGCGTCTGAATCGCGGGATCGAACGCCTCCAGGCCGTGCCGCCATTTCCACAGACCGAACAGCAGCAACCCGCAGACGGCGGCGACGATCCAACCTCCCCGCGCCAGGGCGGCACGCGGCAGACCGCCTCGCAAGAGAGCGGCGACGACGGCCCCCGCGCCGAACCCGTCCAGGCGGGTGGGGGTGAGGACGTACAGCGCCTCCGCTCCCACCCCGCCGGCGGTCAGGCCGACCCGCAGCGCCAGGGCCAGGACCATCAGCGCCACGCTCACCCACAACACGGCCCGACGACCGCAGGCGAAGACGACCAGCGGCCAGAACAGGTAAAATTGCTCCTCGACCGCCAGCGACCAGAAATGGTTCGCCCCACAAGGCAGCCAGTCCCCACTCGCCACGATGGAGAAATTCTGCGCGTACAGCCACAGCCAGAGTTGGTTGTCGCACAGCCGGGCGTACTCGCCGTCGGAACCGTTGCAGAGGGGCCAGAGGACAAAGAGCAAAGCGAGGGCCCCGTAGTAGAGCGGAAAGATGCGCAGGACACGCCGCGTATAGAAAGTGCGGAAGTAGCCCACGCTTCCCCTGGTGTCGAAGAGGATGCCGGTGATGAGGAAACCCGAGAGGACAAAGAACAGGTCCACACCGCACCAGCAGGCCATGACCGCTGGCCGGTACGGGCAACCGCTGGGACGGTAGAGCGGCCCGAAATGGAACACCAGAACGAGGAGGATCGCCACCCCGCGCAGGCCGTCCAGGACTGCCAGGTGCGCGTGCGTGCCGGCCTCGTCGCTTGAGCGGCAGGGGACTGAGGCCATGAGCAAGGTCTCCTGGATCCGAGCAGGGCGTGCGAGCGGGGCAAGTGTAAAAAGTCGCCGCAACCGCCACAAGGCGGGTTTGCACCGCCGCACGGCATCTGTTAGATTCCCGCCAGGCGACTCGCAAGAACCATTCCCTCGTGGCAAAGGAGTGCCAAACGATGGGCGCGCACGGCTTGGCCTTTCTGCTGTCCCTGGCCCTGCGGACGGCCGCGGATCCCTTCCCGTACGCCATCGCCGAGGCCGAACTCTCGGTCGAAATCGGTGTCGAGGAACTGCGAGCCCATGTCTACCGCCTGGCCTCGCCGGAGTTCATGGGCCGCAGCGGTCCCGGCGCCGCCCGTGCCGCCCGCCACATCGCCGAGGCGTTCAAACGCCTGAATCTCGGGCCGGCGTTCGGCGACTCCTACTTCCAGCCGATCCCCTATCTACTCGCCGACGACGACAAGCGCAAGGACAGCTTCCTCGGTCGCAACGTCGCCGCCGTGCTGCCCGGCACCGACCCGAAACTCAAGGATGAGTGGATCGTGCTGAGCGCGCACTTCGACCATCTCGGCGTGCGCAACGGCGTCCTCTACCCCGGCGCCGACGACAACGCCAGCGGCGTCGCGATGCTGCTGGAGGTCGCCGAACGCTTCGCCTTACAGAAGGAAAAACCGCGACGGACGATCCTGTTTGTCGCCTTCGATCAGGAAGAGGCGGGCCTGCTCGGCTCGCGTCACTTCGCCGCCCATCCGCCGCGCGACCTGAAAAACCTCAAGGCGTTCCTGACGGCCGACATGCTCGGGCGATCGATGGCGAACCTGATGGACGAATACGTCTACGCGCTGGGCACCGAGTCGGCGGCACGCCTGAAGAAAGTCGTGCAGGAAGTGACGCCGGAGAAGGGTTTGAAAATCGGCCGCATCGGCACCGACCTGATCGGTACACGTAGCGATTATGGCCCCTTTCGCGATCGTCGTATTCCGTTTCTGTTCTTCAGCACCGGCCAGCACCCCGACTACCACGCGCCGACGGACCTGCCCGACCGCGTCGATTATGTCAAGCTGGCGCGCATTTCGCGCTGGATCGCCGACGTGACGTGGCGGCTGGCCAACGATCCCGAGGCGCCGGCCTGGGACAATAACAGCCCGCCCGACCTGGAGGAAGCGCGCACGATCCTGGCGCTGATCCAGCGCGTGCTGCAAAGCCCGCAGAGCTTTCCACTGACGGAGCGGCAGCGGACGCTGGTCGGCAACGTCGAGAAGCGGCTGGCGGACATCGTGCGCCGCGGCGAGTTCACGCGCGGGGATCGGACGTGGCTAGTGTGGACGGCCAGGCTGCTGATGATCTCGGTGTTTTAAGCCGTTGGGGGAGTCACATCGTGAACAGGACAGATCTCCAACAACTTGCCGACGTGCGGATCGCCGAGGCCCAAGCGTTGTTGACGCTGCCCGTCCCGATGCCCGACGGCGCGTACTACCTGGCTGGCTATGCCGTGGAGTGCGCGCTGAAAGCGTGCATCGCCAAAGGGTACGGGCTCGAAGCATGGCCGGAAAAGGACTTCGTCGTGAAATGCCATACTCACGATATAATGGCATTGGTTCGTCATGCGGGACTGGAGGGTGTCTGGACCGCCATCATGGCCGCGAACCCGGCTTTTAAGGGAAATTGGACCACCGCCACATACTGGTCCGAGCGCAGCCGCTACAAGCGGCACGCCCTGGTCGATGCCCAACAGTTATACGACGCCATCACAGACGCTGCGAATGGGGTGCTCCCATGGATCAAGGCCCACTGGTAAAAGAACAGATCGACGCTGGAGCGCGCTTCGTCCAGGAGTTCGCCAAGTACACGCCCGTGCAGGCGGCGTTCTGGCTCAAGGCCACCTACGATAACACGTGGTTCCTGTACGTCGTCGGCGATGAGCTCAAAGGCGCGAAAGTTTGGGAGGCTCACTATCAAGCCGCCCTCATCACCTCGGCGATGCCCACCCCGTGGTTCGGCCCGATCCAGATCAAGGTCATCGCGACGGATCATCCGATCGCGAAGGCCGTTCTGGAGATTCAAGAGAAGTACCCCCAGATATTGCCCTTCCGGCTCGGCGATGGGCGGTTGGGTGATGAGACCATCGAGGACGCCTACATTTACCGCTTGCCGATCACGGTTCCCGGTTAGCGACCGCTACGCCTGGTCAAGATCGGCACAAGCCCGCACGCATGGCCTTTCGCACACGTTTGTGCGACAATCATAAGGTAGGCCCTCTCTCTGGCCAGCGTGGGCAGCCCGCCCGGGCACGTCGGGAGGGGCCTCCGTGAGGCGACTCCCGTGGACAAGCGGCACACCGGTCTGGATCCTTACAACGCGGTTGAGGTGGGTCGCGCACTCTTTCAGGAGGCCGGCGACGCCCTGTTCCTGCTCGACCCGGAGACCGACTGCCTCCTCGACGTCAACCCGGGTGCCGAACGGCTCACCTCCCTGACCCGCGCGCAACTCCTCCTGCAACCTGCCACCTACTGGTTCCGTGTTGCCGGCCAGGGCGTCGGCGGGAATCGCCGCCTCCGCCGCGCCGCCTCTGATAGCGGAGTTTTCCACTCCCAGGAGGGGTTTTTCCTGCGCACCGCCGCCGAGGGCGTCTGGATCCCCGTCAACCTCACCGTCTCGCGCCTCCACCTCAAGCCGAAGACGCTGGCCCTGATCACCGCTCGCGACGTGCGCGAGCACCGCGAGGCCCTCGCCCGCCGCGAGGAAGCCGAACAGGAACTCCGTCGCGTCCTGGCCTCCATCGCCGACTGTCTCTGGAGCGCCGAGGTCGATGCCGCCGGCCACTGGTCCTATCGCTATTTCTCGCCGGTGGTGACGCGCCTGACTGGCCGGCCTGCCGAGTCCTTCCTCGGCGGCCCCGAGCATTGGCGCGCGATCGTTCACCCGGACGATCGCGCGCGCTGGGAAGCCGCGCTCGCGCGGCTGCGGACCGGTCAGCCGGGCGAGGAGGAGTATCGCATCGTGCGGCCCGACGGCGAGGCGCGCTGGGTACGCGACCACGTCCTCGTCAGCGCTTGCGGCGCCTCGTCGCGCCTCGACGGCGTCCTTACCGACGTGACCGAAGCCCGCCTGGCCGCCGAGGAGCGCGATCGCCTTTTCGAGTTGACGCTGGACCTGCTCTGTGTCGCAGGCTTCGACGGCTACTTCAAGCGACTCAACCCCGCCTGGGAGCACGCCCTGGGCTGGCCGCGCGCGGAGCTTCTCAGCAAGCCCTACCTTGAGTTCATCCACCCCGAGGATCGCGAGGCGACCATCGTCGAAGCAGCCCGGCTGGTCGGGGGGGATCATCAGACGGTCTCCTTCGAGAACCGCTACCGCTGCGCCGACGGGTCGTATCGCTGGCTGCTGTGGAACGCCGCGCCGTTTCCTAGCGGGCGGGTGATCTACGCGGCAGCGCGGGACATCACGCGGCGCAAGAAATCCGAGGAAGAGTTGCGTCAGCTGGCCGCCTCCGAGCGGAACGCCCACCGCGAACTGCGCGAAGCGCAGGCGCATCTGGTGCAGGCAGAGAAACTGGCCGCGCTGGGGCAGATGGTCGCCGGCGTGGCTCATGAGGTCAACAACCCCCTCGCGTTCGTGATCAATAACATCGAGGTACTCCGCCGCGACCTGGCCGGTCTGCGCGAGGCGCTGCGCCTCTATCAGGAAGCCGAAACCGCAGTACACGCTAACAAGCCCGATCCCTTCGGACGCGTCCACGAGTATGCCGAGGAGATCGATCTGCCGTACATCCTGGGCAGCCTGGGGCGCGTGCTGTCGCGGTCGGCGGAGGGACTCTCGCGGATACGGCAGATCGTCAAAGATCTGCGCGACTTCGCCCGGCTCGACGAGAGCGAGTTGAAGGAGGCCGACGTCAATGAGGGGATCCGCTCGACAACGAACATCGTGCGCGGCCGGGCCACGAAAAAGGGAGTGCGTTTGGAGGTGGAATTGACTCCGTTGCCGCCGGTGCTCTGTTACGCCGCCAAGGTCAACCAGGTCGTGCTCAACCTGCTGGCCAACGGCATCGATGCGTGTGGCGAGGGCGGCCAGGTGACGGTCCACACGGCACCAGCCGAAAGTGGTATCGCCATCCACGTCATCGACGACGGGCATGGGATTGACCCGGCTGTGCGCGACAAGATCTTCGACCCCTTCTTCACCACCAAGCCGCCGGGCGAAGGGACCGGGCTTGGCTTGAGCATCAGTCACGGCATCGTGAAGGACCACGGGGGCACGATCGAGGTGCAATCCGAGCCGGGCCGCGGGGCGCACTTCATCGTGCGTCTGCCTCGGAGGCCGCCGACCGGAAAACGCTCTGGAGCCTGATTTTGTGGGGTTCTGCAGGAGAGAGTGGAGAGGGTGGGATTCTCTGACGGCTGGCCTGCTGCCGTTTCCTGATTGCAGCAACTCCATTCATTTTAATGGCTTATGTTCCCGTGTCAAGAACAAAGTGAACGCAGTGGTTTACTGAACGGCGAGATCGAACGCCACAAAACCGCCACAAGCCTGGTCCCTCTTGGTGAGCAGCTTGCCCACTGGCAGCAAGGGTGCCTGCAGCGACTCTTAATGAGGGGGTTTGCGGGCCGCCGAAAGAAAAAAGCCGGCGTGGTGGAACACCTTGGGGTATTCGACCACGTCGGCTTACTCGTCAACGAGCCTCCCGGCACAGCCGGGTTGCCCTTCAGCTAGTCATCCGACAACTGCAACCGAAGTCTTTGGCGGAGTTAGGTGATAACTCACCAAACTCCATTGTCATTGGGCATCGTCTCACTTTGGCCATTTAGAGTGAGACGGCGGTTGACACTTCGGCGTTGTCGGTGCCGGCTTTCCGCGATGGTAACTTATTACTCCCTGGCCACTTACGGCTGAAGATACCTGGGAGCA
>DASPXY010001280.1:0-2139 GCA_035637055.1 Gemmataceae bacterium
AGTGACCGGATGGTCATCCGGGTCGAACAGGGCAAGGGCAAGAAGGATCGGTATGTCATTCTCTCGCCCAACCTGCTCGAGATATTGCGCGAATGGTGGCGCGTCGCGCGCAAGAAGGGATGGATGTCTCCCGGTCAGCACTGGCTGTTTCCTGGCTACCGGGGGCAGCATACGAGTGCGCGCCAGCTCCACCGGATCGTTCGCCTGGCAGCAGGGCGTGCCAGCATTACCAAACGCGTCGGCGTTCACACACTGCGGCACAGCTTTGCCACCCATCTCTTGGAGCAGAAGACCGATATTCGGATCATCCAGGTTTTATTGGGACATAAGAAGCTCGACACGACGGCGCTCTACACCCGCGTCGCCGTCAGCGCGCTCGGCCAGGTGACAAGCCCGCTCGACTTCCTGTTAAAGATGCCCGGCTGACGCGCGGCCGTTGTCACGGCCAGTGGTCGAGGTGGCGGACATCTTCCGCCACCGCGGACCGGCTTGGCGTGCGTCCCATGCCGGCCATGTGAGCCTCGGCCAACTCAAGGTCATGTCGGCGATCGAGCGTTGCCGAACGGCGGCGTTGGGCGGTCATGTCGAGCGCTGCGAGGCCTGCACCCACTTGCGGATCTCTTACAACTCCTGCCGCGATCGGCATTGCCCAAAGTGCCAGGCCGTCGCTGCCAAGCAGTGGCTGGCCGACCGCCAGGCCGAACTCTTGCCGGTGCCGTACTTCCACGTCGTCTTCACCCTGCCGCGACCGATCGCCGACATCGCCTATCAGAACAAGGCCGTCGTTTATGACCTGTTGCTCAAAACCGCCGCCGAGACCTTGATCACCATCGCGGCCGACCCCAAGCACCTCGGCGCGCGCATCGGACTCACCGCCGTCCTCCACACCTGGGGATCGACACTGACCCACCATCCGCACGCCCATATCATCGTCCCGGGTGGCGGCTTTTCGCCCGACCGCCAGCGCTGGATTACCTGCCGGCCCGGCTTCTTTCTCTCCGTGCGGGTGCTCTCGCGCCTCTTCCGCCGCCTGTTCCTCGAAAGACTGACCGCCGCGTACCAAGCCGGGCGGCTGCACTTCTTCACCGACCAGGCCGCCCTCGCCGAGCCGGCAGCCTTCCAAGCACGCCTCGCCGCCCTGCGAAAGCGCAAATGGGTGGTCTATGCCAAGCGGCCTTTTGGCGGACCCGACGCTGTCCTCGCCTACCTTTCGCGCTACACGCACCGGATTGCTATTGCCAATAGCCGGCTCGTCGCCTTCGACGGCGAGCGCGTCACCTTCAAATGGAAGGATTACCGGGCCAAGAGCGACGCCCGCTACAAGCTGATGACGCTCGACGCCGACGAGTTCATCCGTCGCTTCCTGATCCACGTGCTGCCCGACGGATTTCACCGCATCCGTCACTACGGCCTTTTTGCCAATGCCAACCGGGCCGGCAATATCGCATTGGCCCGCCGGTTCCTCGGCGTACCCGACCCAACCCCGTCGAGCGGCGGCGGGAGCGACGGCACCGAAAATTGTCACGAAGACGCCGAGTGGAACGCTTGTCCTTGCTGCGGCGGGCGTATGATCATCATCGAGACCTTTGAACCCGGCTGCCAGCCGCGGCTGTGGCCGATCCCATCGATCGGGCTCGATAGCTCATGACCGACACGCTTGTGTCACTATCCTCCGCCGCTGCACCTGTCCGATGCCGGTATCTCGCCGGTAACGCCCACGCTCAGCCGACGGCAACCGTCAGCGCCGCCTTCCACCGCCAAAACGCAGATCGCTCGGCGCAACATCACCTTTCCGTCCGCAGCCCGGGCGACCGACAGCACCGTCGCAGTGCTCGCTCGCCCGCCGTCCCAACCCGAGATCGAAAAATCAAATCAAGCGCGGGCGCTAAATCCCCATAGCCCGACAGCGCCGCCGACGCAGACTCCCCCCGCGGTTTCCTCCCTCGAGGCTTTTCGGACGCCTGCCTCCGTGCATCCCCTCACGCCAGTGACTGGCAGGCGTCCGAAAACCCTTAACGATTGCGGCCGTTCGCGGGGCCGCGATTTGAACTGGTTGAGGCGCTTCGGGCGGAAAAGGAACGGCCATTCACTCTGAAGGCGGCTGCTATTCGATGGACTAAACCGCTCCCGCGGTAATTG
>DASPXY010001281.1:0-5182 GCA_035637055.1 Gemmataceae bacterium
ACACGTTGAAGAAGCCGTTCCAGCCGATCACACCGGCGGCGTCTGCATCGAAGCGGTCGCCGTCCACGCCGAGCAAGTGGGTCAGGGTCAGGGTGAAGTACCCGCCGCGGCCGCGGCTGCTGAAGGCCAACTTGCCCACGTCGCAGGCGGTGATATCAACGACGCCGCGGTGCTGGAACAGCAGGTGCCGCAGCGTTTCGCCGCGCACCGACTTGAGCGTGTTCTGCCGGGCGCCCTGGTCGGCGCGCTGGCGCGTTTTGCTCTCCGTTTTGTCCTTACTCGGCGGTTCGAGGCTGATGCGGTTCTTCGGGACGGCAAAGGGGTCGAAGCCGTAGGCGCCGCAGCAATCGCTCAGGAGCACGACCAGCCGCGACCGTTTGGCCTCCATCGCCTTGCGCAGCTCGGAGCGCAGCAGCCGTCCGGCCCTCATGTCGAAGAAGTGGCCCTGAGTCTCATCGGCGGCGCCGTGGCCGCTGTAGTAACAGAGCAGCGCTTCGGTTGCCTCCACCTTGAGATTGCGGTAATAGGCCAGGACGCGCGTCGGCGTTACGTCGGCGCCGTCGAGGATGTCGAGCGTGTAGCGATCTTCGAGGTTCTGCTCGCGCAGGGCTTCCTTGAGGATCTTCTTCATGGTGACCTTATCGAGCGCGAAGCCGTTGATGTCTGCGTCGGCACCTTGCGAATCGATCACGAGCAGGATCCGCAACCGCGATGCCTCGGAAGGGACATCGGCACGAGCCGGCAGGAGGGTACAGGCCAGGACGAAGAGGATGGCGAGGGGGCGGAGGATTGTGCGGAGTGTGTTCATGAATTTGTCCCGAAGGTCGCGGGATGGCAATTGATGAATTGTAGCGAATGGATGCGCGCAAAGCAATGGGCTGGCAGCCCCGGCACGCCGGGACGTACAATAACGCCGCCCACTACCCCGAGAGAACCCACCATGACAAAGCGGCTCATTACTGTCGGCCACAGCCCTGACCCCGACGACGCCTTTATGTTCTACGCCCTCGCCCATGACAAGATCGACACCGGCGACTTCACCTTCCGCCACGAGTTGCAGGACATCGAAACCCTCAACCGGCGGGCCCTCCGCGGCGAACTGGAGGTGACCGCCGTCAGCATTCACGCCTACGCGTTCCTGCTCGACAAGTACGCCTTGCTGCCGAGCGGTTGCAGCATGGGCGACCGCTACGGCCCGATGGTCGTCGCGCGCCGACCGTTCAAGATCGAAGAGTTGCGTAGTTTGAAAATCGCCGCACCGGGGACGCTGACGACTGCTTTTTTGGCCCTGCGCCTGCTGGTCGGGGAGTTCGCCTACGAGGTGGTGCCGTTCGACCAGATCCTCGACGCCGTCGCCGCTGGCCGTTTCGACGCCGGGCTGATCATCCACGAGGGGCAGCTAACATTCCAGAACCAGGGGCTCCAGCTGATCGTCGATCTCGGCGTGTGGTGGCAGGAGCGGACGGGGCTGCCGCTGCCGCTGGGCGGCAACGCGGTGCGGCGCGACCTCGGGGCGGACACCATCCGTCAAATCAGTCGTCTGCTCAAGGAGAGCATTCGCTACGCTCTGGATCATCGTCAGGACGCGCTGGCCTACGCGCTGCGTTACGCGCGGGACATGGACATGGCACTGGCGGATCGGTTCGTCGGCATGTACGTCAACGACTGGACGCTGGACTACGGCCCGCGCGGCCGCGCCGCGGTGCAGCGCTTGCTGGAGGAGGGGCACCGCGCCGGCGTCATCCCGAACCCTGTCGCGGTCGAGTTCGTGGAATGAACGAGGGCCTTCCTGAAAGGGTTCGCCATGCCCCCGATCAGCGATCCCGCGGCCATCCGGACGATTCTGCGGAGCGATCCGGTCTGGTGCATCTACGCCCTCGGCGACCTCGCGCCGCCCTTCTTCGAGCGCACCGTCTGGTTCAGCTCGGATGATACACCGCCAGCGCTGGTCATGCTCTACTGCGGCTTCGACCCGCCAGTATTGTTCGCCGTTGGCAAGGCGGAGCAAGTCCGACCCTTGCTCGCGGAGATTGGCCATCCCGGCGGTCTGTCCGTCCATGTGCGGGGCGACGTCTTGGGGCTGCTCGGCGAGCGTTATGAAATCGATAAAACGGACCTCATGTGGCGTATGAGGTTGCCGTCTGGCAGTTTCCGCCCGACGGCGACCGAGCACACCGTCCGACTTGCCCGCGCCGATGTGCCGGCGCTGGAACGGCTCTACGCTGACGGCGCCGCGGCCGGCGAAAGTCCGCACTTCTTCTTGCCGTCGATGGTCGAGGAAGGCGTGTTCTTCGGGATCTACGAAGAGGGCGAGTTGATCGCGGCGGCCGGGACACATCTGGTGGTACAAGCGGAAGGGGTGGCGGCCGTCGGCAACATTTACTCGCGGCGCGATCGGCGCAGCCGCGGTCTGGCGGCGCGGACGACGAGCGCCGTGGTCAACGAACTACTGCGGCGGAGCCTTGCCACGGTCGCCCTGAACGTCAATCCGCGGAACGTCCCTGCCATTCGCGTTTATGAGCGCCTCGGCTTCGTCCGCTACTGTGCCTATCATGAGGGACTGGCGCCGCGGCAGTGGTTGGCGGCGCGGGAGAAGCCCTCGGAGGGAGGTATCACGTCATGAAACGGTATCGAGTCGCTCTGGTTCTGTTGGTCCTGATCGTGGCGGCGCCGGCTTTTGGTCAGGCCCAGGTGCGCGTGGTGCGGGAGTTCCGCGCCGGTCACCCGGAGGCGGCCTACGACACGTTGCGCTTTCTGCTCAGCCCCGAGGTCGTCGCCGACGCGAAGGACAACACCCTTCGCCTCGCTCGTTCGGTGCTGCTCGCCGACGAAATGGGCTCGACCGATTATCGCCAAACCGAGGCACTGAGCGAACGGGTCCGGGTCAAAAAGGTCTTCGTCCTCGACAGCAAGCAGCTCAACGACGCGGAACTGTTTTTCTACGGCAGCGCGAAGCAGGTCCACGTCAACGGCAAGGCGGTCTCGCTGCCGCAGCGACTTGTCTCGACCGGCTGGAGCCGCGTTGCCGTGCCGCCAGAGGTGCTGAAGGCGGGCGATAACGAGATCGTCCTGAGCGGCGGCGGGAGTTTGCTATTGGAGCCGGGCCGCGGCGCCGGTCGCAGTTTCAAGAGCACCGATGGCGGCAAGACGTGGTCACGCGAGATCCTCGGCCGCAAGGGGACGGAGCAGGGCGAATACCTGATCCGCTTGCGTCTCGGTCGTTATGCCCCGAAGGGATCGGCAATGTCGCAGGTGTTCGATCTCTGGGACGCCGGGCCGGGCGAGGTCGCCACGCCGTACAAGATGGTGTCCTGCTATAGCCTCGGAGCCCTGGCACGTGGTCAGCCGGACGGTACGCTCTTGAGCGTGTCGCTGCGCACCGGCAGCACGCCATCGCCAGACGACACCAACTGGACTGGCTGGGTCGCTTTCGACAAGGACTACCGCCCCCTCGGGGCAGCGCAGGGGCACCGCTGGGCACAGCTCAAGTTCGAGCTGCGGACGAACCGCCCGCAGGCCACGCCGCGCGTGCCGGCGCGCTTCCAGTTGACGGTTGACTTCGAGGCCGACAAGCCAGCCGACCAGGGCAAGCTGACGGTGTTGCGGCCGAAGTCGCCGCCGATCGCGATCGGCTCGACGGCGTTCGTCTACCAGACGCCATCGCCGCGGCTGGAACTGCTCCGGAAGCGCTACAAGCTCGACGAGGTCATCGCCGCGGGCAAGACCGAGATGGAGCAGTTGATGCTGTTGCGATACTGGGTCCGGAATCAATGGCATACGGCCTGGGGCAGCCACCCCGCCGCGTGGATGCCGCCGTGGGATGCTCTCATCATCTTGGAGAGCAAGGACCAGCCCGATTGCCTGACGATGTGTACGCACTACGCGGCGGTGATGACGCAGTGTTGCCTCGCCCTGGGCTGGAACGCACGCCACTGCATTCTCGACCATCACTGCGTCATGGAGGTCTACGTCAACCAGCACAACAAATGGGTGATGCTGGACGCCGGCAACTCGGCGCAGCGGGCCGACGTTGGCCTGCATTTCGAGCGCAACGGCGTACCGCTCAGCGCCCTGGAACTGCACCTGGCCCAAAAAAGCGGCAAGACCGATGGCATCACGGTGCATTTCACGCCCGCCCGGCTCGTCGAGAAGGTGGCTCCACTGTGCCGCCCGGCGCCGGCCGCCAAGAAGTTCACCCATCCGCCGGACGTCATTCCGTTGGCAGAATTGCGCAAATACCCGGTCTGTCAACTGGAGAATTATCGCCGCTACGCCTTCCCGCCGCGCAATAACTACCTCAGTTCGCTGGTGCCGGGCGAGTTGTATCAGGGCTGGTCGGAATACTTCTACGACGGCTATTGCTGGGTCGGCGATTCGCCGGACAATCCGCAGATCTCGCCGGAGTATTCGCGGGCCTTGTCCCCGGCGCGGCCACAGGACATCGACTGGAGCCTGAGCTGGTCGCGCATGCACCTGAGCAGAACAGGCAAGCCGGGGGAGGTGCGCGTCGAGATCGAAACGCACACGCCGAACCTGCTGCGCCTGGAGAAGCAGACAGAAGGGACGTGGCAGAAGACGCCAGCGACGTTTGTGTGGCGGTTGCAACCGGGCGAGAACATGTTGACAGTGCGGAGCGTCAACCAGTGGGGCAAGACAGGGGCGGAGTCGCGGGTTCGGGTCGTGTGGCGGCCGGATGGTGGCTGACGCTGTAAAGTTCCTCCGGCGTCGTTACAATAACTTGGGAAAGTATGGGGCGCAGGCTGTGACGACCAGGGCCGAGTGGCAGCAACTTGCGGAAGATCGCATCCTCGATGCGCGTGCCCACCTCGATCCGGCGGTCGCCCGCTGGTCAGCTGCCTATTACCTCGTCGGGTACGCCGTCGAGTGCGGCCTGAAGGCGTGCGTCTTGGTCCACGTAGTCGCACATCCGGAAGTCATCTACGAGGACAGAAAGTTCTCGCAGAGCGCCTGGACGCACGACCTCGAAGTGTTGGTCGCCCTCGCCGGCTTGAAGGCTGTTCGAGACGCAGACACCGCGGCGAACCCGATCCGCTACAAACACTGGCAGAAGCTGAACGCCTGGAGCGAGGAAGCCCGCTACCTTCAGAAGACTCAAGCCGAGGCACAACGGCTCTTCGACGCCGTTGCCGATCCGGTCAACGGGGTGATGCAATGGATCAGA
>DASPXY010001282.1:0-3132 GCA_035637055.1 Gemmataceae bacterium
TTCGTCGGACGGCAAACTGCTGGCCGTGGGCTATGGGCGAACCAACCTTTTGCCCAGCAAGATCCGCGTCTTTGAAGTCTCGACCGGCAAACTGGTCAAAGAACTCGACTGAGCAACAAAAAGGACATGTGGGACGGCCGCGCGCCGGGCGACCCAGAGGAGCGCCAGGTGTTCGGCGGCTTGGATTTTGCCTCACTTTTGTTGGAGACCATCATGGCCTGGCGTTTGGGATGCGTTGTCGTCGCTATGACCTCTTTCCTTACCCTTGCGGCGGATCAGGAGAAGGGCACTTCTGCGAAGCAGGAGATAGCCAAACTGCGCGGCATCTGGCAGGTGACCAAGCTTATTGAGGGCGGCGCGCAAGCGGGCCCCGCGGATGAACTTAAGGAGTTCACTTTCGATTTCCAGGATGGTCTCGTTACGATCCAAAAAGGCAAGGGCGGCGATAGAAGACCCGTGAAATTCTCGCTCGATCCGTCAAAGAATCCCAAATGGATAGACATCGACCTCGAACAACGAAGCCCCATCGGTCAAGGCATTTACAAGCTTCAAGGCGATGAATTGACTCTCTGTATCGTGGGGGGAGGGACAGACACCCCCCGGCCCTCGGAATTCAAGGCCAGCCAGAAGGGACACTCGCTGTTGGTCTTGAAGAAGGCCAAGCAGTAGTTTGGGACAGCGCCGCCGCACCAGGCGCTGCACCGGACCGGGGCCGCATTATTGGTTCGCGCGGCACCTAACGGGTGGCGGGTGACGGGTGACGGGTGACGGGCGAAGAAGGAGATGGCTTGTCTTTGCCCGCCACCCGTCACCCGCCACCCGCCACCCGTTATGAGCGGCGGCCGCGGCAGGTGAGCTTGGCGCTCTAGCGCCTGGCGAATGTCTCATCCAGGTTCAGCAGCACGTTGCCGACGACCGTCCACGCGGCCAGTTCGACCGCGTTCGTCCCCGGCGGCAGCGGGCCGAGCGGGTCGGTCGCCAGTTGCTGCGCGTCCTTCGGAGCGGCGGCGTATTTCGTCCTGGCCCGCTCGTAGAGATCGAGCAGGCGGCGCGTTTCGGCGTCGCTCGGCGGCCGGGCCAGGCACAACCGGAAGGCATAGCTGACGCGGGCCTCGGTGGTGGCCCCACCCTCCTTGACCACGCGCCGCGCCAGCGCCTGGGCGGCCTCGACGTAAACCGGATCATTCAGAGTTACCAGAGCCTGCAAGGGAGTATTGGTGCGCGGCCGGCTGACGGTGCAGACGTTGCGACTCGGGGCGTCGAAGGCCGTCATCGACGGGTACGGCGTGGTGCGTCGCCACTGCGTGTACATGGCCCGGCGGTACTTGTCCTCGCCGCCGCTCGTGGTCCAGTCGGTACCGCCGCCGAACGCCGCCGTCAGGTTGAGCTTCGGCTGTGGCGGCCGCACCGGCGGTCCGTGCATCTTCGGACTCAGCAGGCCACTGACGAAAAGCGCCTGATCACGGACGACCTCCGCCGGGGCGCGGTAACGCGGCCCGCGCGCGAACAGGCGATTGTCGGGATCGCGCTCGGCCAGATCCGGCGTCACACGCGACGATTGCCGGTAGGTCGCCGACGTGACGAGCAGTTTCAGCAACTCCTTCACGTCCCACTTCCGCGCGACGAACTCCGTCGCGAGCCAGTCGAGCAGTGCGGGGTGGGTCGGTAGCTTGCCGCGGATGCCGTAGTCGTCCGGCGTTTCCACGAGCCCCGCGCCGAGCACCTGCTCCCAGTAACGATTGACCGTAACGCGCGCCGTCAGCGGATTCGCCGGATCGACCAGCCAGCGCGCCAACGTCAGCCGATTCGGCGGCGAGCCCTTCTGGAGTGGGTGGAAGACCGCCGGCGCGCCGGGGCTGACCTCCTTGCCTTGATCGAGGAAATTGCCGCGAATGTGAATCTTCGTCTTACGCTGCTTGCCCTCCGCCAACTCGCGCATGATCGGCGTTGCGATGCCTTTCACCTGAGCCAGTTGCTTCTGCAGCACCGCGACCCGGTCGCGCGCTGGCTTCAGTTCCGGCGCGATCGAGCGATAATACTTCGCCAGTTCGGCCTTCTCGGCGTCTTTGCGCTGATCGCGCTCGACGGCGAGGATGGCCTTGATTTTCGGAGGCAGCTTGTCCGTATTGAGGCGCTTCTGGTACAGGTATTCCCAGCGCTTCAAGGCAGCCTCGAAGTCGGGGCCAGACTGGTTCAAGCGCTTTTGCAGACCGGCAATCTCGCCTTCGAGTTTGGCCTTCTGCTTCTGCTCCTCGGGCGAGATCATGGTCAGCAGCGGACTGTTGTCGGAGCGGTCGGCATCCTCGGTCTGGTTGAAGATCGCGTAGACCTTGAAGTACTCCTCCTGGCTGAAGGGGTCGTACTTGTGATCGTGGCACTGGGCGCAGGCGATCGTCATGCCCATCCACACCTGCAAGGTCGTGTTGACGCGATCAACCACCGCAGCGACGCGAAACTCCTCGTCGTCGGTGCCGCCCTCATCGTTGGTCAGTGTGTTGCGGTGAAAAGCGGTCGCAATGATCTGACTCTCGGTCTGGCCGGGTAGCAAATCCCCTGCAATCTGCTCGACGGTGAAGCGATCAAAGGGCAGATTGTTGTTAATCGCGTCGATGACCCAATCGCGGTAACGCCAGATGGTGCGCGGGTTGTCGGTGGCGTAGCCGTTCGAGTCGGCGTAGCGGGCCAGGTCCAGCCAGACCGTCGCCCAGCGCTCACCATAGGCCGGCGAGGCCAGGACGCTATCGACGAACCGCTCGTACGCATCGGGCCGTTTATCGTTGACGAACGTATCGACGGTGGCGATGGTCGGCGGCAGGCCGGTCAGGTCGAGGGTCACGCGGCGAGCCAGGGCATAACGATCCGCCTCGGGCGCCGGCTGCAAGCCCTCCTTCTCCAGCCGTGCGAGTACGAAATGGTCGATGGCGTTGCGCGCCCAGCCCTTCGTCTTGGTGACGGGCAGCGGCGGCCGTTGCGGCGGGACGAACGCCCAGTGCCGCTGATACTCGGCGCCCTCGTCGATCCAGCGCTTGAGCAGCGCTTTCTCGTGAGCCTTGAGCTGCTTGTGATTGCCTTTCGGCGGCATGCGGTCGCTGTCGGTCGAGAAGATGCGGGCGATCAATTCGCTCGCCTTGC
>DASPXY010001283.1:0-2806 GCA_035637055.1 Gemmataceae bacterium
CATCGTCCGATGCCGCGCCATCGCCGTGCGACGCCGTGCCGTCAGCAGCGGTAAGCTGCGGTCCAGGCCGGCGGCAAGGCCTTCGACCCCAAGCACCTCGACGCGGGTGGCGGCGAACTCGATGGCGAGCGGCAAGCCGTCGAGCCTCTGGCAAATCTCGACGATCGGCTGGGCATTCGCATCGGTCAGCGCGAAGTCTTCGACAATCGCGGTGACGCGTTCGACGAATAGCTGCACGGCGGGAAAGGCCGCCGCCTCGGCGGCCCTCAGTCCGGCCGAGCTCGCCGGGCTGCTGAGCGGTCCGAGGCGGTGCTCGCGCTCGCCGGCCACCCCGAGCGGCTCGCGGCTGGTCGCCAGGATGTTGACACCAGGTACTCCGGTGAGAACCGCAGCCGCCAGGCTGGCCGCCGCGTCGATGACATGCTCGCAATTGTCGAGCAGCAGCAGCATTCGCCTGTCCCTAAGGGCGGCAATTAGACCGGGAAGCGGATTTTCGGTGCGGATCTCGACGCAGAGCACGGTCGCAACCGCACTCGGCACCAGGCGCGGGTCGCCGACTGGCGCCAGATCGATCAGCCAGACGCCGTGTTCATAATCGGCAATCATGCGCTCGGCGATAGCGAGGGCGACCGTCGTCTTGCCGATACCGCCCGGCCCGACGATTGTCACCAGGCGCTGGCGCGACAGTCGCGACACGAGCGCCGCCACCACTTCCTCACGGCCGATCATCCGCGTCATTGCGAGCGGCAGATTGTGCGTCCCGGGTTGCGGGACCGCCGGCGCCGGCATGGCCGCAGACTCTGCCGTGAGGCCGACCGGGGCGACAAATTCGTAGCCGCGACCGGGAACCGTGACGATGTAGCGGTTGCCACCCTGGCCGTCGCCCAGGGCACGGCGCAGCGCCGAGACCTGGATCTTGAGGTTGCTCTCCTCTACTAAGACCTCCGGCCAGACCCTGGCTATCAGCTCTTCCTTCGGAACCACCCGGCCGGCGCTTTCGGCAAGAACGGCGAGAATGTCCAAGGCGCGGCTACCGAGGCGCACCGGCTGATCGCCCTCGAGCAGCAGCCGCTGGCTTGGCAACAGGCGGAACGAGCCAAACGAGATCGCGCGTTCGTCCATGAGCCCGCCAGATCCCCTTAACCTTTTTTTACCGAATTTTACTCCCGTGAAGCCTAGCCCCTCGGCTGGCCGGATGTCCACGGTGGGTTGAATTCCGTGCTAGTGCCAGAGATCGCCAACCGGACGGCGCCTTGATCCGACAACCGAGCCGACGCGAGCGAAATTCGGGCGTGGCGCCCCTAAGCAGGTGTGGCGGCCTCGGGTTGCCTCCAGCTCCGCGTAGGACCTGCATCGGCGCCCTGCCGCCGGTGGCCGACAACGCCGTGTATGGGCGAAGATGCCGCTCACCGGACCTTGCTGCTCACCGGCCTCGGCGTCGCGGGTGGGTGAAAAGGGCTATTCCGCGATCCGGAATTTGTTGGCCATCCCGCCCACGACTCCAATTTATGATTGTCGGCTGGGGAACGGGTACATCAGGCGCCCAGTTGACTGTTCCTTGCCACCGATCAACACCTGTCGTGCAGCGGCGAGCTCCTTCAGTTTCTCCTTGCTGACCTTCGGATAGTGGAGTTTGAGCGCGTCCAATGTCTCGATGACGGCGGCTGCTACCACGATGCGGGTAAACCACTTGTTGTCGGCCGGCACGACGTACCACGGCGCCTCCGGGGTAGAGGTGTATCGAATCACATCCTCATACGCCGTCATGTAATCGCCCCAGTAGGCGCGTTCCTTGATGTCGTTGGCCGAGAACTTCCAGTTCTTCTCCGGATTTTCAAGACGTTCGAGAAAACGTCTTTTCTGCTCTCTCTTGGAGACGTGGAGGAAAAACTTGCGAATGACGACGCCATTACGCGTCAGGTACCGCTCGAAACTGCGGATGTCGTGGAAGCGCTCCTTCCAGATGTCCTTGGTGATGAGTTCAGGCGGCAGCGTCTGCTTCTCCAGAAACTCTGGGTGGACGCGCACCACGAGCGTCTCCTCGTAGTAGCTGCGATTGAAGATCCCAATGCGCCCGCGCTCCGGTACGTACTTCATGCAGCGCCACAGAAAATCGTGATCGAGCTCTTCTGACGATGGGGTCTTGAAGGAGTAAACTTGGCAGCCCTGCGGGTTGACGCCCGACATCACGTGCTTGATCGTGCCGTCTTTCCCGGCGGCATCCATGGCCTGAAAGATGAGCAACACCGCCCAGCGGTCTTGCGCATATAGCATGTCTTGCAACTGAGCCAGCGCTTCCACCCCCGTGGCAACCGCTTCCTTGGCACGCGACTTATCCTCCGAGCCGATGCCCAGCGTATCGCCGGGATCGACGTCCTTGAGGCGAAAATCGCTACCGTCCGTCACCCGAAAGGGTTTCGCGAAATCCCGGGCCCGCTCGACGATGTCCTTCGTACTCATGGAACTCACTCACCACTCAGAAAGCATCCTGCTGCCTGCACCGGTGCGGTCGGCACGACGCTGATTACCCCGCAGGTCATCATATCCCATCGGACATATCGGCATCGCCTCTGTTGAGAGCGGCGCACGCCGACTACCGAACGAAGAAAAATGACGGTGCTTGCGTACGTTGCAGGAAAGCGTTCAGTCGCCGCGCCGTTTCGGCAGAAATGCGGAAAACCGAGAAAGTGGGTAGCCGCGAGGGCCGCGCATTCACATAACGACCTGACATGCATATCGGCAGGCCCGGCGCCGCTCAAGTGGCCGCTCACATGGGCATGTTTGCAGTCAAGGGGCAGGTTTACGG
>DASPXY010001284.1:0-4665 GCA_035637055.1 Gemmataceae bacterium
TCGAAGAACGGGAGTCCACAGGTTCCGATTGTAACGACCAAGACGAGAGCAAAAATCGTCAAGAGACGCGGTGCGCCTATTGACTAAAGAGGCCATAGAGCGGTTCGGCTCGAATCGCTGACTCCTCACTCCTCATTCACCGCTTTCTCCACCAAATCCAGCATTCGGTCCGTAGCGGATTTCATCGTGCCGGCGTGCGGGCGTTGCTGAATCACCTCCACTGCCCGCCGCGCGGCGTCGGCGTCGGCGGCGAATTGTTCGCCCTCTCCGCTGCTCGCCAGCTTCGTCAGCGCCGCGATAGACGCCTGAGCACGCGGGCCATACGCCTCCAGTTCGCACACGGCCTGGTAGCGCACCGTTTTCTCGGCGCTGTCAATCAACCGAATCAGCCCGTGGATGGCCTGTTTCCCTTCCGGGTCGATATGGATCAGGTGCGGTTCCTCGTTCGTAAATGACGCCTGCCGGCCGATGTACTCCAGCACATCCGGCACCAGCTCAGCGGCCACCGGGCCCAGCTGATGGAGCACTTCCAGGACCGAATTGGGAATCACCGAATGGTCGCTTTTCAGGCCGGCTCGCAGCACCGGCACGATTTGTTCGCGGTGGCTGGTGAAGTGGGGGGGCAAGCATTCGATGATCCAGGTTCCCTCGGAATTCCCGTCTTCGGAAAAACGCCCGTGGAAATGCTTCAGCAGCAAGGGGACCCATTGGCTGCGCTCCGCCGGGGGCAGATTGAGCAATATCCGCAGCGCTGAGCTCGCAACGTGATAATGGGGGTGATCCAGTTTCTTGCGACAGCGCTCCACCACTTCCGACGGCAAGGGTTGTGCCTCGGACAGCGCATCCAGCGCTTTTGCGGCAACGGGCTCAAGTTCATCCTTATTTGCCTTCCGGTCCACGAGCGGCAGAAGCGCGGAGATGGCAATGGTTTTTCCGCTCTCCGGCAGCGCCTTGTTCTTGAGGCGCAGCTCTATCGGCCTGAACCAAGTCGAGTTTCCCTGCGCCTTGAGCTCTTGGTTCAGCAGTTCTAGCAAGCGCGGCATTGTCTGCGGGTCGGGGCACTCCGCAAGAGCCTCCTCGGCGCTGCGCCAGAGGGTGACCAAGCCTTCGGCGGTGGCTTGGAAGTTCTTGATCAGGGTTTCGAGTGGAAACGTGCGGCTGATGGCGATGGCTTCGGCCAGGTCCATTTCTTCGGTGATCTTTTTCTGTTTTGCCATTGTCCCCCTCGTGTCGATGATCAGGCCGGCGCGACACCGTGCCTCGTCCTCGAACGGCCCCGTTTCGATCGGGTAAGGAGGTGACGTTGCCGTCACCCCTCCCTCAGAACTGCACGGGCACGTTTCCACGCATGCAGCCCAAGCATTGGTCAACGGACGCTTGCGGCACGCAGTCACCGGCATTGCGGTGAAGGTTCCCCTCGCAGATGAAGAGTACCCACCGCCCTCGCTATCCCTTTGCACCCCCGCACCGAACGCCGAAGTTGTGCAACCCGGCCGCTGCCGCAATTACATAGTGAAACAGACGTTGTGCGGCCCCGGTCGGCTGTAACAACGGCTTCGGCGCGATTCTCCCGGAAATCCCCTTGTCAGCAGTTGCCCTTTTTCAGTCAACTTGCTTGCTCGTCCATTTCATCGCTGGGTCGGCTGTCCGCCTCTTCGTTAGCGTCTTGGGATCGACATCGAACTGGAGGTTCTCTGCATCCACCCTGAGTTTGCCCCCTTCAAGGCTAAAACGGACCTTGACCTCCGAGGCCCCAGGCTTCCATTTCCCCTTCGCCTCGAAGAAGTCCTCATAAAACAGGCTGTGCTCTCTGGTCTCCAGGGCCGCTTCCTCCACCGCCATCAGCACAGCCACCGTCTGCCCCGCCGTGAACGTCTTGTGCGTCGAGGAGATGAGGCGGGCGGTGCCGACCAGCTTGCCTGTGCGCTTCCGTGCGGTAAGCTCGTAGCGGGTTAGGTACATGGCATCCTCGTTCCGGCCCGGCTTGACCCGCTTGCCATCCTTGTCCAGATCGTAGTTGGTCAACTTCGCTACGCTCACGACATCGAAATGCAAGCCGTCGGCGGTCTCGACCAAGTTGGTGTAACTGTCCGTGCCGGAGGACACCCCTTCGACCTGGTTGCCGGCATACTTGACCACCGTTTCCGGAGTTGCCACCGTCTTGCCGATGACGTGTTCCCGCAGGAACTTGAGCGCCCGGGCGCGGTCCGACAGCCCCTTGGGCGGCCCCTCCTTACCTCCGTCCTCCCCCAACGACAGGCCACAGACCACCAACCCGACTGCCAACGCGAGTAAGAGTTTCTCCTTCATAGACATTCCCTCTGGCGGGGTTGCCAAGTCGCCGAACGAGGAGCTATGCGGCCGGGCGCCAAGCAAACGGACGCTTTGGACCAAGACGCGCGCCCGGTTCGCATCTGCCGGTTGTTCGGCCCTCACGCGAACGTCAGGATGCTCCCGCGCCCCAGGAGCCCCGTCAAGCGAAATCCCGCCAGCGCTGTCAGGCGCCTCCCAAACGCCCCGTGGCGCGTGCGGAGGGTCAAGAAAGGCTTGCCCCCTGTCCTCTGCGCTCGCCTGACCTGTCCTGGGCGTGCCGCTGGGCTTTTCTGCTGGCTCTCCCAGCGGCGGCGCGGCACGATGCCTAGGTGTACCCATCCGCGCGTTCAAGTGGGCGGTCGAGAATGAACCTATCCCGCCGTCCACCTTTCACGGTTTGCAGGCCGTCGCTGGGCTCAAGAAGGGGCGGTCCGCCGCCAAAGAGACGCAGAAGATTCGTCCCGTCCGCGCGATGGTGCAAGTCCAGCGGCTCACGGGGATGCGGCCGGGCGAAGTCGTGCTGATGCGGCCGTGCGCCATCGACAAGAGCAACGGGAAGACGTGGGTGTACCGGCCGGAGATCCACAAGACCGAGCATCACGGCACCGTGCGTGTGGTGTGCATCGGACCGCGGGCGCAGGCCATCCTGTTGCCGTTTCTCGAAGGGCGGCACCCGGGACACTACCTCTTCTCGCCGCGGGAGGGCATGGCCCACTTCCGGGCCGAGCAGCGGAAGCACCGCAAGACGAAGGTGCAACCGAGCCAGGCGTGCCGGCGGAAGGGCAAGACGCGCACGCAACTCCAGAGCATCCCTTCCACACAACGCGACCTGTGGCACGGCCACCTGACGGGTAGCGGCGAACCTATCAACGACGACCTCACACCCAACACTGACCTCAAACCGATCCCGCTCGACCACTGGATCTTCATCCGGCAACACGAGCCGTCGGCCAGAAAGTCACTGGCTGCGGTGGACAGATCCCTGCTGGGGTGCGAACAAATCGAGCGAGGAAGGTGCTTTGGAGACGCCAGGCTCCTGGATTATTTCCGTCCACCGCAGCGGCCATCGACATCTTCCTGACCGACCCGGAATACTGTGGGCAGGACCCGGAACCACGGCCTGCCAACGCGACCAGAGTGCTTCCCCAAACAGAAGGGAGTGACGAAAAAGAAGCCGTGTGGCAACTGGCTCCGCGTTCCCGGCCGGCACCACACCAGCGTACACTGGTCGCGCATCTGGAACGGCGTCCGATGGCTTGAAGGCGAGGAAGCCGTCGCCTTCATCCTCGCTCTCGCTGGCGACGACCCGGACCGGTTGCTGTCACCCCGAATCGAGGCGTACTCCGCCAAGGTGCCGAACCTCGGCGCGGGCCAAGGGCGGGATGACGCCGGGTACTGCTTCGCCTGCTGGTTGCTCCGCGACATGAGGCTCGGCGACGACTTCGCCTGGCGCTGGCTGCAGCGCTGGGACGCGCGCAACCGTCCAGCGAAGGGCGAGGAAGAAATCGCGAAGTGGATCGCCAACGCCGGGGCGCGCGTAATCGGCACGGGGTCAGGCGCAAGGGACGCGAGGATGGTCTTGTGCCGCGCTGGCGTGGGAAGCGGTAGCGAGACCACGGACCGCGGGGTCGTTCCAGGCCGGTCACCTGTCCTTCGACTCCCCCCAATCACCGGTGAGCATGAACTGGGCCCACAGCCTCGGCGGGGTCCGGTTCTCTGGGGAAAGGGGCGCTGTTCCTTTCGGGTTGCGGTGGACCGCGTCGCCATAATTATAGTAGTCACGCATCGTCCGCTGAGCGGCTCGCAGCGCCTCGACCTTGGTGAGGCGCTTTTCCCAAAGGTTGGTGTAAAAGAGCGTTATCAGTTCCGCCGTGGCCTTCTCATCGACCTCCCACAGAGAGCCGACGACGGACCGGGCCTCGGCCAACAGAAACGCGCGTTGCAGGCTCAGGGTTCCTTCCCCAATCAGCGCCGGCCCTCGATTGGTTTCACACGCCGACAACACCACCAGGTCAGTGCCGCGAAGGTTGAGGGAGGCGATCACTTCGCCGCTCAGGACGTCGGCCTCGGCCCAGGGGCTGCGTCCACCGGGCGCCCGTGACAACGCCAACGCGCCACAGGACAGTGGGGACTCTGCCAGGACAAGGCCGGCAGCCATGTCGGCAGCAGGCGGGGGCGGTGGGTTTTTGCCCGCGCGGCGGGCGGCCTCGTCCCTTAGAGGCTCTGACAAAACCTACTCCGCCAGGGAGTCGTCATGCAACAGGCGGAAGCAAATAACGCAGGCAGCCAGCGTGTCCCAGGCGTCTTGGACCACGGCCAAGCGGTCGTAGCGGATGCGGAGCCGGCGCAGGC
>DASPXY010001285.1:0-2448 GCA_035637055.1 Gemmataceae bacterium
CGCCTCATCCGTCAGCAGGCCACAGGCGCTTGCCTGGCTGCCGAAACTGCCGTCAACCTCGATCTCCGTCCTGCCCACCCGGATGCGGTTAAAGTTCGCCGCCGTGACGCCAGGCGGCCAGAACAGTCCCTTTGCCCCCCCAATCCGAACACCACCACGCACAGTGCTACCCCGACCCAGGCCAGCCGCCGTATCGTTCGCTGCGTCATGGACCAAGCCCTCCCCGCTGACCGCGCACCAGAGGTACGAACCACACCGCCTGCACTTTGTGCTCGCCATCGAAGTCTACCGCGCTGGTTCCTTCCCCACTGTACCAGAGGGAGCGCCAGCCGCCCTCGACCCGTTCCCCGGAGATGGGCCGATCCTCCGCCTCCTTGACGGGCAGTCCATGACTGCCCTTGACCAGCGACGGGTCGAGCGGGACCACGTCTTCGACGGTGCCAACATTCACGTCGATCTCGGACCCCTCAAGATCGACCTGGATGGCCTCCCCAGGATGGTCAAGACCTGCTCGTCCGTCATGCCCTAGAGGACAGGGTTGGCCTTGGCCTTCAGCCCCGACGGCCAAGGCCAGGGGATCCAGTTCGCCTCAAAGGCGACCAGCAGGGCAGATCCAGCGAGGAGGACGGCGACGGCGGGGCAGAGCAGCCGGCGGCGCATCATCGGTTGTTCCTCTGCCGCCGGTCGCAGGTGCCGGGAATGCCCAGCAGGCTGCGCTTGACGCGGACGGCGTTCGTGGTGCGGCCGGTCTGCGCCGCGACCTCCGCATCGGGTAGTTTGCCCAGCAGGACGAGCCCTATCAAACTGCCGCCGGTGCCCTGTTGGGCGCTCAAACGGAGGGATGAGCCTCTCCGAAGAGGCAAGTAGCGCAGTAGCGCCGGCAGGGATTGCGCTTGACAGTGCGGCAAGCTGGGGTTGAACTGACTTCAAGTGCGGGCACAGCAGTTCCCCAACGAGGCTGACTGGGGCCGAAGCAGGCTGACTGGCGCTTGCTTCGGCTGACCGGGCCGATTTCGGCTGCCTGGCCGGTCAGCTCCATCGCCAGTGCGACGGCAAGAAAGTCCACTGGAACGTGCACCGCTTCAACGAGTGGACTTTTCTCGGACAACCCGGAGAGATTCCCATGCGCGGAACGATTCTGTGGATCGTCGCCATCGCCTCGCTCGCGGCAGGCGGACCTTCGCCTGCCGGCGGAGGCAAGGAGACAGGCGAAGACGTGCTCAAGAAGATTCAGGGGACGTGGCGGTTCGTCGCCAAAGAGGTGGACGGCAAGCCAAGGCCAGCGGAGCAAGTGGCGAAACTCACCATCACCTTCACCGGCGACAAATGGTCCGTGCGCGAGGACGGCAAGGTGGTCCAGGCAGGGACACACAAATTTGATCCCAGCAAAAAGCCGGCGCAGGTCGATGCGGCCGTCACGGCAGGGGAGGGCAAAGGCTCCACCATGCTCGGCATCTACGAGTTGCAAGGGGACATGATGAAAGTCTGCTTCGACCCTCAAGGCAAGGAGCGGCCCACGAGCCTCACCGCGAAGACCGGCCAGTTTGCGGCCGTCGTCCGCCGGGAGAAGCCGAAGCCATGAGGAGCCGCCCCT
Organism: Gemmataceae bacterium; assembly: GCA_035637055.1. Lineage (GTDB taxonomy): Bacteria > Planctomycetota > Planctomycetia > Gemmatales > Gemmataceae > DASPXY01. Next base: position 1,595 of record DASPXY010001285.1, read on the forward strand.
GCGCCGCCAGGACGGTTGCTGTCAGCTACCGCCCAAGGAACCTTGTCCGATGCTCTACGATTCCGCGTTTCCGTTCCCACGCCCGCTCGCCCGCGCGGCCGCCTGGATGTCCTCACTCGCCGCGACGACTTCGGCGCCACGGGTGGCAACTTTCTGTCGTTCGTAATGATCCCGCTGGAGGAGCGGATCGGCGAGTGGCGGTTCGCCGGAAGCGGCGGGTCGCTCGCCGCCGCCTTCCGGCGAATTGGGGAGTTTGGCGATGCGCTGAGGTTCCCAAATCCCGCCGGCACGGGGTTCCTACCCGAGGTGTTGGCATCGACTGCGGTTGAAGTGTGGGCCTCTCCGCGAGAGGCCCCGATCGCGGGGGTTGGGTCGCACCGGGTGGTCGTGTGCGCTACGGACCGAACGATGGGACGACTCGGCCCACCGCGTGCTGGCGTCAATCAAGCCGTGCGGCCACGAATGCCGGCTCGCCGGCAAGGAACCTCTCGACCACCCCGGGCACTTCCAGGACCAGCCGGAGCGCCGCAGTCAACTCCAGCCGGTCCCCTTTCAGCCCAGACTCCGCAAGTCTGGCCCGCATCCCATCCAGCACCAGGGCGGTGATCCGAAGTTGCGGCGCGTAGAGCGGCAGGGTCGTCTGGCCGGGGGATGTGACGAAGCGCTCACACTGGGACGAGTCGCTGGAGTTGAAACCGCGGCACGTCAAAGGCCGCACGGGATAGGCGGCGCAGCGGTGGTTGACCAGCAGGGCGCACGGCAGCCGCGCCTCGCCACCCTGGCTGGCCTTCCCCTCGCGCCGCTGCTGGTCCAGCCGCGAGACATTCTCCCGGAAGGTAGCGAACTCTTCCGGG